>NZ_JADYXA010000072.1:0-4495 GCF_015864495.1 Pseudoalteromonas sp. SWYJZ98
CGCACAGGGCGTGCATCTGTGAAAGTGTTATGGAAAGGATGGCTTAAGTTACAAGCCATCCTAGAAGGCTACGATTTAGCAAAATCTCTTGAGTCAGACTTGTGATCAAGAGACAGCTTTATAGCGGCTTTTTATTCTCTGTATTTTCATGCAGTTCGAGTTTTGGTGCACTCATACCTTTGAGCAACCGACCAAATATATCAGCGCCGGTAATAATGCGTTTCACGTCGCTCCACACTAATACCACATCGTGATCAATAGCCCCATCAAACGATTTATCTAAAGAATGATTAGCCCGTATTTTTAAAATCACTTCACTCAAACGCATCGCTTCGTCAGCAACAATTATAGGTCTGTGACAATAATGATAAGGGTCAAACGTATCTGGCTCAAATAACGCTGATCTTAAAAAGCCATCAGCATCTACTACTAATAAAGGCCAACCGTCTTCATTGGTAATGATCACCCAGTTATAACCTGACTTATGTAGTTTGCGTAAAAATTCATTGTCAGTCGTTAATGTAAGGTCTGGGAAAATAGGCAAATCAAGCTTAGTAGGCAAAGCAATAATAGAGTCTGGATCAATTACCTCACCCTCTTTGGTTACGCTTATTTCATCCAAACTAAAAAAGTTAAGCGCGCCTATTCCCTCAACGTGTTGAACATCAGCTTCTTCAGCCTCTATGTGTTTGCGAATAATACCCCTGAGCTCACTTTCAGCAAAGTACGTAATCCCCTCTTTACCCAACCATGCATCGAGTATTAAAGCCGTTGGCTTAGCAACTACATAAAACAGAATCTGATAAAACTTAATTAACGGCGAAAGTAGGCTCGCCATTTTTAACGCATTACGCGAAAAATAAGCCTGCGGTGTTATTTCACCAATAATAGTAATTGCGATAGTTGAGAATAAAAACGAACTTGCGCCCATTAATACCGAATCAGAAAGTAGTGTAAGTAGTACGTTAATACCTACGTTGCCCCACAAAATAGTCGATAGTAAAAAGTTAGAGTCGTTTCGAAGTGCCATCACTTTTATAGCTGCTTCGTTGCCTTTTGCACTTTCCATTTCAAGCTGAAGCCTACTTAGTGAAAAAAACGCTAAGTTTAAGCCCGAAAATATTGCCGATTGTGAAATACACAAAGCAATTGCACACCAAATCATGACTTCAAAGGTCATTGTATTTTCCTGTTAGTAATACCAATTCACTTAATTAAGCGAATTGGTATAAGGCTTATAAAAGCAATAAACTGCCTAAACCTAAAAAGGTAACAAACCCAACAATATCGGTAACGGTAGTTAAAATTACCGAACCAGATAACGCAGGATCAATTTTCATTTTGTCTAAAATAGACGGAATAACAACACCTGCTAGTGACGCGGCCACTAAATTCAATAATATGGCTACCGTAATCGTAATACTAAGCATTAAGTCGTTAAACCATAAAAAGGTAAGTAGGCCGATTACAAACGCCCATACCAAGCCATTTACAGCGCCAACACGCAGCTCTTTTTTAAGCAACGCATTACGGTTTGAATCTGTAACCTGTCCAAGCGCTAAACCTCGCACAATAACGGTTAATGTTTGACTACCTGCAATTCCCCCCATAGAAGCGACCACTGGCATTAATACAGCTAGTGCTACAACTTGTTCTATCGTTGCGCCAAATAAACCGATAAACCACGACGCTAAAAAGGCAGTTGCTAAATTAATACCTAACCAAATGCCACGGTTTTTAGCACTTTTTCGCACACTTGCGAACAGGTCTTCGTCTTCACGTAAACCACCGGCTTTAGCGGCTGCTTCATCAGCAATTTCTTGTCGTAATTCATAAGCAGAGGCAATGGTTAATCGCCCAAGTAATTTGTTATCAGCATTAACCACTGGCAGTGCCATTTTTTCACTGTGGATCACCACTTCTGCCGCTTCATATAAATCATCATCAGCATGGAGCGATGAAAAGTCATGATTTGCCAATGTCATTAAGTTATCGGTGTCGCTGGCTTTTATTAAATCATTTACCGCAACCTCACCTATTAAACTACCCTTGCGGCTTACTAAATAAATAACTTCACTGTATTGCGGTAAACCTTTGTGTAGCAATTTTTTAGCACCACCGGCTGTTAGCTTCTCCGATACTTTTAAAAAGTCAAAACCTAACCAGTGACCTAATTGTTCTGGCGGGTATTGCTGCGCTAAATCATATTGTTTGGTTTGCGCTTCATCGAGTTGCTTTTTTGCATACTCAACAAATCGCTCTGGTATAACTTCTTCAAGTTCCAGTAGCTCTTCTACATTAACTTCATCAAGAAGTTTAAAAGCCTCAGTGTCTTCTAGCGTTTGTAGCAACCACAAACAACTATCTTCACTTAAATTAACAAAAATTTCGTGTTGCGTGTCTTCATCAAGCAACTGCCAAATTTCAAGTCGTTGCTCTTTTGGTATCGCCTCAAAAAGTAATGACAGGTGCTCTGTTGAAAGCGTTAACTGCGCATCTGCTAATAATTTATTTTTGCGTTCTGTTGTATCGCATTGCAATAAATCATTTATGAGCTGTGGAAGTTGGTCTACCGGATACTCAATCATCTTAAAACCTTAAAATTTAAAAGCGCACATTATTTATAGTCTACTTGAACAATAAAAAATTGCAGAAAAAACGTGAACTTATTAAGCATGCGCAAGCTATTTTTGCGCATTGTATGGGCAAACTAAATGCAGTACTAATATTTATTTTAAAAAATTAAAAAAACAGTAAAAGGAATTATTTTTGAGGGATTAAACAACAAGTAAGCAAACTAAAGGGATTACTTATAATAAAAAAAAATCCCATATTAGCTAGGCTAATATGGGCAAAATCACACAATGAATTAGGTGTTTTTAAATTACGGTTTATGCTTTAAATTAAAGTCTATCTGTAATATTTCGTACTAAGTCAGAATCTACAAATTGAGTAATAAGTGCAGCGCCCCACGCATAGCCTCGCTGTATTGGGTAACCTTTAAAAATCCAGCGTTTACGCACGTGATTAAAGCGCTCTAAATAGTCTTGCTTTTTTTGTGGCAGAGGCTGCTCACCCAATTTATTCCATGCTTTATATACGCCTGACATGTCGGATCCTCGCATAAAGCGTTGCAACCAACGTGGAAAACGAGAAAAGCTAATAGTAGACTGAAAATCTATAAAATAAGGTTTACCGTCTGCGCCGCATAAAATGTTACCCATATTACGCAAGTCTAAATGCACGATGCCTTTGCGATGCATTTTTGCTACTTGACGCTCAAGCTCACTAAAAAAGTTAACAGGTAGTGTTTTGTCTTCATGAATTAAAGCGCGCAGTGGCGTGCCTTCGATATAGTTATAAGCAACCGCTATCGGCGACAATCTACAAAAGCGGTTAGCAACTGCATCAAGCTCAGCTAAACGGCTCAACCCTTTATACTCTTGATTTACCGACATTCGTGCAAATGTTTTGCGGATAAACCAGGGGCTTTGGCTAAAATCTTTAACAATTAAATCAAATTCATTATCTTTATATCGATACACAATCGCGTTAGCAAAACGTCCCTTATGGACAACACTTAAGTGTTGTTGCGTAAAAGTATGTTCTGGATATTGCTGCTGTAATTGTACTAACAAATTATTTTCAATCATAACAAACCTAACAAGATGATAACCTTAATTGCCTAGGCAACTATATTATCAAAGTTAGATTCTGCGCACAATCAGATCAACTAATTAGCACGCTAACTTTCTATTGAAACAGTATCGCTATTTTATTGATAATCTACTTTTGAGGCGAGTCTGGCAGTAAATCAAGATTATTTATAGCTTTGAATAGTAAGTCGATTATTTGGTTTTTTTCTGGCTCTGAAAAACCATTTAATGCTTGCGCATAGACTTCGTTAACTAAGGGCATAATTTCAGGACAAAGCGCTTTACCTTTTTCACTTAAACACAAAATAGTTGAGCGCTTATCAAGCTCACATTGCGTTTTAATAATGAGTCCTTTTTCTTCAAGTCGGTTTAGCAAGCGGCTCATAGCGCCACGGTCATAAACCATATACTCGCAGAGTCCTGCAAGCGTATTAACCGACTCTCTCGCAAGTAGTACAACCACAATATATTGCGCTGAAGTTAGGTCCATAGGGAGTAACTTGGCATCAACATGAATGGCTAATCTCGAACGTAAAAAAGAGACTAAACGCCCCAAATCTTGCTCTGGCACTAACTCTTCTCGAGTACAACGTTTAATTGATGGCATGTTTTGCATGGTTATTTCACTGTATAGGTATATTTGCATGCTGATAGACCTTAACGCATACAAAAAATTCAATAATTTTTACAAAAAATCGCCCACAAAAATAAAGCCGCTATTAGCTGTCTCTTATACACAAATCCCTGCTAAGAAATTAGCGGGGATTTTTTTGAACTAAATCTCAATGTCATGATCAGATCTTCAAATCTTGTTTGAGGGCACATTATGATTAACGAAC
>NZ_JADYXA010000073.1:0-4190 GCF_015864495.1 Pseudoalteromonas sp. SWYJZ98
GGCCATGGAGGTGCCCAAGTACATCCGCGACTCGCTAGGGAAAGTTTCAGACCTCGCCAGCGGGTACATGGGCGGTGTGTCTGGCTACCAGAAGTTCGCGGCGGCCTACAACGTCCGCATGGCCGACTACTGGGGCACTCTGCAGGAACAGGTGTCCCCCGCGCTGATCGCCAAAGCTCACGAAAACCTGAACAAGTGGGGCCGCCCGCAATTGGAGTCGCTGGAGATCAGCGAAACCGAATGGCTCGCCAGCGAGGCGTGCAAACTCGCCTGGCGCGCTCGCCACCCTGCCACCAAAGCCTTCTGGTACGACCTGCAGAACGCGGCCAAGAGCGCCCTCCGGAACTGGGGCGTGGTGTTTCCTGTTGGCAAGTACATCAAGGTGCGCTGCGTGTCCCACAAGGGTCAGCGCTGGATGGTCGTGCGGCTGCCCAGCGGGCGGCTTATCACCTACTTCCACCCGCACCTGTTGGACGACGGAACCATCGCCTACTTCGGCGAGGCAGCCGAGGAAGGCAAGACCACGCGGCAGTGGGTGAAGGTGTTCACACATGGAGGCAAGATGACCGGCAACGTCTGCCAAACCACCTCGCGCGACATCCTGGCGCCAGCGCTGCAAGTGGCCGAGGACAAGGGATACCTGCCCGTCCTCAGCGTGCACGACGAAGGCTTGACCGAAGTGCCCGACACCCCTGAATACGACGCAGACGGCCTCGTGGCGATCCTGTCCACGAACCCCGACTGGGCCCCGGGCCTGCCGCTCTCGGCCGCCGGGTTTGAAACCACTCGCTACTACAAGGGCTGATATGACCACCCAATTTTTCGATCTCATGATTGATACAGAGACTGCGGGCCTCCCGCCCACCGGAGCGCTGATGTCCATCGGCGCAGTGTTCTTCGATATGAAGACGCAGACCCTGGGCCCCACGTTCCTGCGCACCGTGCACCTGGCGACCAGCGTGCGCGATGGTGGCACCATCGACCCGTCCGCGTTCCTGTGGTGGCTGGGGCAGAGCGATGAGGCTCGCCACGGCGTGCGCTTCAACGGGCAGGACATCCGCAAGGTGCTGCAGGACTTCAGCGACTGGATCAAAGAGACCTGCCGCCACGAGGACGTGCGCCCATGGGGCAACTCGAATGCGTTCGATCTGACCATCGTCGGCGGGGCCTACAAGCGCGCCGACATCAAGACGCCTTGGTACTGGACAAATGAAAGAGATTTTCGGACCGTGCGCAACATGTACTCGGCCATCGAGTACAACCCCGCCGACAAGGGCACCGGCGCGCACAACGCGCTGGCCGACGCGCAGTTCCAGGTCGAGCACCTGTTCAAAATCGCCAACCGCAACAAGAAAGCCCCTGCATGACCCGCGAGTCCACCATCGAGCGCGCCGACAAAGAGGCCACCACCGCCCTCGGCGGCCTGAGCCTCAAGTTCGTGTCGCCCGGCCGCGCCAACGTGCCCGACCGCATCAAGCTGTTCCCGGTGCCACCGGAGCACCAGGAGATCGTCGCCCGCTACTTCCGCTTTGCGGAGTACAAGGCGCCCAACAAGAAGCCCCGGCCCGGCCAAGTGCGCGAGCACGACCGCCTGCGTGCCATGGGCTTCGCCGTAGACGTGATCGACCAAGCACCATGAGAAACGAAACCATCAACAAAGCGCTGGCCCACCTGCCCGCCACCCGCGCCGAACTGGCCGAGCGGCTGGGGGTCAAAGAGGCGCAGGCCCGCTCCATCGCCAAGAACCTCATCGACAACCGCTACGCCGAGGAATGGGGTCAGGCGCCCACGGACAAGGGTGTGTGGACTGCCGTGCTGCACGCAACAGGAAAGGTGCCGGTATGAAGAACACCCACGGCGGTACGCGCCCTGGTAGCGGCCCCAAGACGAAACCCATCAACCTCGCCCGCGTGGCCGCCCTGCGCAAGCAGGGGCTCACCCAGGCGGAGATCGTCATCAGCATGGGCAGCACTCGCTGGGTGGTGGCGCAGGCGGTGAAGAAGATCAACTCTGAAAGCAAGCAATGAAGCAAGTGAAAGTGGGAGCCCTGACCTACGCGCAGTTGATCCTGCACATGCTGGAGGGCGTTCACGACTGCCGCACCCTGGCCGAGTTGACGGGCCTACACTACGTCACCGTCCTGCAGTACACCCGCGAACTCCACGCCGCCAAGGCCGCGCACATCTGCGCATGGGACAAAGACGGACGCGGCCGGGACTCCATCAAGATTTACAAGATCGGCCCAGGGCGCGACGCCAAGCGGCAACGTAAGACGGACGCCGAACGGGCGCGAACCTACCGCAGCAAGGCCCAGCATCTGGACATGGTGCAGCGCCTGGCGGGCAGCACTGTTTCCTCAACCAACTGAAAGACCGAAATGACAATTCCCCGCATCAAACAGTGGTTCCAACTTGCCGTACCGGAGCCCACCGACAAAAACCGCGCCGTACAGCTCGGTTGCCACGCGGAAGAGTTCGCCGAGATGCTGACGGCATTGGGCTTCCAAAACACCTCGGCGAACGTCGAACTGTGGGCCAATTACATGAAGAGCGAGTTCCCGGGCGTGATGCAACCAGACCGCACCGAACTGCTTGACGCCATCTGCGACCAGATCGTCACCGCCGTCGGCGTGGCCCACATGTTCGGGCTGGACATCGAGGGCGCGCTGGCCGAGGTCACACGGAGCAACTATTCGAAATTCGTTGACGGCAAGCCGGTGTTCGATGCCAACGGCAAGATTGCCAAGCCACAGTCGTACATCAAGCCTGACCTCACGCCTTTCCTGTGACCCGCTACGCCCCTCGGGTTTATCAGCCCGCCATCACCAATCATATCCTGAACCACCCCCGCTGCTTCGTGGCGGCGTCCATGGGAACCGGCAAAGGGCCGGCCACCCTGGAGGCCCTGTCCATGCTGTTGCTGCTCGGTGAGGTCAAGCGCGTGCTCGTGCTCGGCCCCAAGCGCGTGGCCGTCAGCACGTGGCCCGGTGAGATCGAGAAGTTCAAAGCCAGCTTCGGGCACATGAAGATCGCCGTGGCCGTCGGCGATGCCGATACGCGCCGCGCCGCCATTGGCTCCGACGCGGTGATCGTTACGGCAAATTACGACGTGCTGGAATGGCTGGTGGAGTACCACGGCGCCAACTGGTCGTTCGATTGCATCGTCTGTGACGAAAGCACGAAACTCAAGAGCCTGCGCGTCAGCATCCAGACGAGCAAGTCCGGCAAGAAGTTTCTCACCGGCCAAGGGGGCAAGCGCGCCAAAGCCCTGGCCCGCGTCGCGTTGACCCGCGCCACTCGGTTCATCTGCCTGTCTGGCACGCCCGCTCCGAATGGCCTGGAAGATTTGTGGGCGCAGTATTTTTTCTTGGATTCCGGCCGACGCCTCGGAACCAGTTTCACTGCCTTCAGCCACCGCTGGTTCCGCGCCCGCCCGGGAAGCGACCCGCAGAAGCAACAGATTGAACCGCTACCTTTTGCGGACGAACAAATTCGCGCAGCCATCAAAGACATCACCATCGCGCTGGAGGCGCGCGACTACTTTGACTTACCCGAACTCATCGAGAACGACATCAAGGTTGAGATGCCATCGGCCGCCATGAAGCTCTATAAAAAAATGGAGCAAGAAATGTTCGTGGAGCTGGAAGGCAAGCCCATCGAAGCCTTCAGCGCNTCATCGAGAACGACATCAAGGTTGAGATGCCATCGGCCGCCATGAAGCTCTATAAAAAAATGGAGCAAGAAATGTTCGTGGAGCTGGAAGGCAAGCCCATCGAAGCCTTCAGCGCGGCAGCCCTCTCGCAGAAGGTTTTACAAATCGCTTCTGGCGCGCTCTACACCGACGCTGACGGCGCATGGTCGCTGGTGCACGACGCCAAGATCGAGGCGCTGCAGAGCGTGGTCGAAGAGGCAGCAGGCATGCCAGTGCTCTGTGCGTACCACTTCAAGAGCGACCTGGCGCGCATCTTGAAGGCGTTCCCCAAGGCTGTGCACCTCGGCGCCGACCCGAAGATCATCGACCGCTGGAACGCGGGTGAGATTCAAATGCTCGTGGCCCACCCACAAAGCGCCGGCCACGGGTTGAGTCTCCAGCACGGAAGCAACATTCTGTGTTTCTTCTCCAGCAACTGGAGTCTTGAGGCCAGCGCGCAGATGGTCGAGCGCCTGGGCCCCACCCGCCAGGCGCAGAGC
>NZ_JADYXA010000074.1:0-4008 GCF_015864495.1 Pseudoalteromonas sp. SWYJZ98
GTGTGTGCAAATATGCGAAAGCTAATTCATATATGTTTTGGTGTAATAAAAAACCAAGAAGCGTTTAAGCTTCAAGAAAGTTAAATACGACCTTGAAGCTTAAAATGAGAGATGGTATCTATGCCATCGGCACCAATAAATAGCTGATCAAAGTCGTAAGAGCATAGTACGCTTTCTGCAACTTGCCCCTGAAACGACTCAGAATGCGGATCCCATGTCCCACCGGTCATCAATAATGTTGGCTCGTTTTCGAGCGCTAGCAAGCGATTAGCAACTTTAATAGCATTCGTCATTACAACTAGGCCTTGTTTACTTGCAAGCTCTGGGATCATTGCTGCTGTAGTGCGCCCGCTATCAATAATAATGCGGTTATGATCTTTGATCAGTGCGGCTGCTGCTTTAGCTATAGCCACTTTACGCTTAGAATCAATCTCATCGCTTACTATCTCTTTTGGTAATGCAATAGCTCCACCATAACGGCGCAGTAACAGGCCACTTTTTTCAAGCGAGGTTAAATCTTTGCGAATGGTTACTTCAGATGTTTGAAACTGCTGTGCTAACTTTTCAACGGCTACTTCACCTAATTCATTAACTTGAACCAGTATATTGTGACGACGCTGCTGTGTGTTTCGTTTAGTCATAAAGCTCGTGAATTAAGTTTCATTTCGAAAGTTATGCGATTTTAAACGAAACAACCTAAATGGCAAGTGAACGAGCAAAAAAAACACAGTTTTATTCTAATAATAATAAAACTAAAAGTACGGTAAGCTATAACTAATTAAGCGATAAAGATAAATACAATGCAGTCATTTAACAGTATCAGTAAAGAATACTTAGCACAGCGAAAGCAAGTAGGTGAAACCTGCCGTTTATTTAATAAGAGCCCAAGTAAAGGCAACTTAAAACGTATCAAAGAGTTATTTTTAAAGTCGGGTGATGGTGTAATTCTAGAATCAGGTTTTCATTGCGATTACGGCAATCAAATAGTTATTGGTGATCGTACTTTTATGAATATTAATTGCACACTTCTCGACTCGCCATTAGCCAATCACTCAATCACCATAGGTGATGACTGCTTAATAGGCCCGAACGTTCAGCTTTTAGCTGTGTCACATGCTACTAATCCAGCAGAAAGGCTTAATAAGGAAAACTTTGCAGCCCCTATCGCGTTAGGCAATAACGTATGGATTGGCGCAGGCGCTATTATTTTAGCGGGTGTGAGTATTGGTGAAAATAGTATTGTGGGTGCAGGATCTGTAGTAACTAAAAATGTAATGGCTAATACCGTGGTAGCGGGTAACCCAGCTCGTGAAATAAGAACATTATAGCTATTACCGATGTTATCTTTTCGTCGAGAGTCGCTACGCTAGCCCGACCTACGTGATGGGTGTTGGTATGAGTGTCTGTTAACTGCGCATATTTTACTTTTCTGCAGAGTAAATGTCCGGTGATCATCACCTAGATATTGATATTCCAAGGCAATAATTGTTCTATGTCTGGCTCAGGCTGACAAAGCTCATCGAGGCAATGCATGATGTAATCAAATGGCGTTAAGCCGTTGGATCTTGCAGTTTCGATGATGCTGTATAGGTGAGCGCTTGCTATTGCCCCGCGTGAGGTTTGGCTAAACATCCAGTTCTTACGGCCAATAACAAATGGTTTGATAGCACGCTCGGCGCGGTTATTGTCGATATTAAGCTGACCATTTTCAAGGTAAACTATAAGTTTATGCCATTGATTAGCGAGATAGGTTGCTGCCTCTGCTAACTTGGTTTTCCCGACTAAACGTGGCTGGTTTTGCTCTAGCCATTTATGCAGTTTATCGATAATAGGTTTCGCTTGCTCTTGCCTTATTTCATGCTTTTGTTCTGGTGTTTTATCGTTGAGTTTTGATTCAATGCCGTACAGTTTTTGAATAAGACTCAAGACTACGTCGGCTTTGCCTGTCTTGTTTTTACCCTGCACGTGTTTTGCTTCTATAAATTTACGACGTGCATGGGCCCAGCAACCAACTAGTGTTGATTGCGTTTGTGCATACGCTTGATAACCATCAACCTGTAAATAGCCCGAATAGCCATCCAGATAATTAACCACACAGGAAGCTGCCCGACTGTTTTGATAGTCGTAAAGAACAATGTTTGGTATTGGGTTGTGTTTATTTATAGCCGATGGCGAATCCGTGCCGGTACAATATAGCCACATGTAACTTTTTACTTTGTCGGCGTTGACCACATTGACCGTCGTTTCATCGGCATGTATCGCAGGCTGTTTAAGTAACGCGTGTTTCAGTCGTTGTATCAGCGGTTCAAACAAGGTAGCGGATGCGAGTACCCAGTCACTCATGGTTTTACGGCTAAGCTCAATGCCGTATTGCTTGAACATCGACTCTTGTCTGTGCAGTGGCAGTGCATATTGATATTTGCTGGTGATGATTTGACTTAACAAACTGGACGTGGCCATGCCTTTGTTGATGGCCATGTTTGGCATCTTGGCTTGTTTAATACTGTTATTCGACCCTGACTTATCACATTCACGACACGCGTACTTTGGGCGAATATGCTCAATGACTTTTATCTTTGCGGGGACGAAGTCGAGCTTTTCGCTGACGTCTTCACCCATTTTATGCAACTCATTACCACAGCAGTTACACAACTTGTCTTCTTCGGCAATGTCATGAATCACTTGCTCACGGGGCAAGTCTTTGGGTAATGGTTTGCGCTTTGGTGTTTTGCGAGTGTAGCTAATCTCTTGCGTAGCAAGCTCATCAGGTTGCTCAATGATGTCTTCGGCTTCATTAAACAATTCACCTTGTGCGTCAAAGGCTTCGGCACTTTTACCAAATTGTTTTTGTTGCGCTAGGCGGAATTGTTCCTCTAGATAGCGGTTTCTTGCAGTCGCTTGCGCTAATTTTTCAGCGTGCTCTACCAGCAGCTTTTTAAGCAAAGCCGGATCGTCTGGAAGGCAGTTAACATCAATATTCATCCTTTTATTTTATAATGTTTTTTACCGTAAACTAGCTTAATGCGATGGTTAATATTGATCCCGCGACGATCTAAATAATGCTAGCGTTTTCGATGTTGATTTGTTGATGCCCTATGACATCATACCCAGATAATAACCAGTGTAATTGTTGCTCGGTTAAGTTTAGGGTGTCGGCGCTGAGGTTTTTCGGCCATTTAAATTTGTGCTTATCGAGGCGTTTATACCACAGGGTAAAGCCTGTGTTATCCCAATACAATATCTTCAGCTTATCTCGGCTTTTATTACAAAAAACAAACACGGCACCGGATAGCACTGACAGTTCGAGTTCACTTTCAACAATGGCCGCTAAGCCATTAATGGATTTTCTGAAGTCGACAAACTGATTGCAAAGGTACACGTCGGGCACATCAATAAACATGTTCATGCTTGCAGCGCCTTTATTAAATTAGCCACCCATGTAGGCTCAGATGAGGTTGGTATAGTTAAATGAGTTTCACCATGAGATAACGTGATTGAGGCATTCACTTTATGGGGAATAGCTTTGTTTTGCACTTTCACCAATTTAGGTGCTTTTGCAGCGTCTTGTAACTTAGACCGATATTTATAAAAGTTTGAAGTGGGTAACATGTTTTCTTTACAAAATGCGACAATAGATAAGCCGCTGGTTTGTTGATGCTCAATCAATTTTTGCCAGTCATTAAGGGTTCTTTTTTGCATAATACCTCCAGTAGAAACTGACGGTATTTTCAATTAATTAAATCCACTCTGCTAGGTGTCGTTGCTCGGACGCTCACTCTGCAGACGTCAAAAAGCCCGACTATTTCTAGTCAGGTTCTCTACAATTTGAGGTCTGTGCGCTACGCAGTAGGATGTCGTAGTGCCCACGGCGGTGGAGAGCCACAGTGAAATGCTACACTCTCTTTGTGTCAGGGCGGCCTTCAATGGGTCTCGCCTTCGAGCTGTTTTGTTTCACTACTGAGTGCGGTTTGGGCTCTTGGCTATTTACTAAATCCCAGAAAGCAAAAA
>NZ_JADYXA010000075.1:0-3983 GCF_015864495.1 Pseudoalteromonas sp. SWYJZ98
AATGCCAATCCATAACTGGAATCTGACATTGTCGCAATTGGCCATCCACTTCGAAGGTAGATTAGATGGTGTGCTAGATATTTAGCAATTTAGGCTGACACAGAATTCTGAACGCCCTCCAAACAAATGGCTCCCACATTAAAAAAGTTAAAGCTCCTTCTCTTTGGGCTTCGATTATTTGGGTTGTAGCGTTTACTGTATTATTAATTAATACGTAAGCACACAGTAATACTGATGCGTAAATGCTTTGAAAACGTTGAAAGTGCTGTAGGTTCATAAATATATGCTTATTGCTGACGTGGCACGCTTATCCCTGTATACCACCTTTTATCACTATTGCTTGTAATATAAGCACTTATAGATAGTTTTAGCGAGAGCTTTAGGTATGAATAACGCATAACATACATAAAGTAGTAAAAGCATGAGCACTCAAGTACAACAACCTTCATTAGTTAATTCGCGTAAATATTACCTTGATTGGCTTAGGATAATCGCATTTGCGTCGCTAATTTTTTATCACATTGGCATGTTGTATAGTGAAAACTGGGGATTTCATTTTAAAAGTAATTATACATCACAGTATGTTGAATATTTAATGTTGGTGTTTTCACCTTGGCGCATGTTGCTCATTTGGTTTATATCGGGCGTAGCACTGCGTTTTATGATTGATAAAGTACGCAGCTTTAAGTCTTGGTTACATTTCACCTTATACCGCTCTATTTTTTTACTATTACCCTTGCTGGTGGGGTTATGGTTAATAGTGCCTTTACAGCTGTTTGCAGAAATGTCGCAGCACGATGTTATTGATATTAGCTATTGGCAATTTTATTTAGCTTTTATAGAGACTAACAATACGCTTTTTATTAATTATCAGTCTGGAGTGTGGCAATTTATGCTGATCATTATTGTTTTAACTCTTTTTGCACGCTTGCCCTTTATTGCGCCTTTAAAAACATTTGTTAAGGGGGGTGTGTCATTTGGGTTTTTAATTACCTTGCTCACTATTGCCATACTATTTACAAGCTATTACTTAACTGGCGATTCAATTAGAGAGACTAACGGCTTAATACTGCTACTCGGAGGATACATATTTGCTAAAAACACTTACTTTTGGAACTGCTTAAATAAAAAATTAGTATTACTAGCTTTGAGTTTTGCGGTTTTGTTTGTACTTATAATATTGAGTTATCAGAAGGTGTTTACTCTTCCTCATTTTATTTTAAGCGCTAGCTACAATATTCAACGTGTTGTAGGTGTATTTTTTGTACTTGCGCTCGCTCACCGATTTTTAAATTTTAATACTTACTATTTAAAACAGCTCAATGTATGGGTGTTTCCCTTTTATTTATTGCATCAAAGCATTTTGATTATTTTGTGTTTTTTACTACAGCCTTTAAGTTTAGGGCCTGTTGCTGAACCATTCATCATTATTACAGGGACTTGGTCTTTTTGCGGTGTTATTACATGGGGTATTACACGTATTGATGTACTTAGACCTTTGCTAGGGGTTGCAATTAAACGAGATTATTCCCCGACTGTAAAAATACTTGGCTATACGGCCGCTTTAATTTTAATAACTCCGCTAGCGTATAAGCTAATTACTTAGGCTAAGGGGCTGTATTAAAATTGCCATAATCTTGTCATGCCTGTGTGTTGATATTTAGAAAATACAATACTAAGGAAAATCACATGTTTAAAAAATCAATTATTGCGCTGTCACTTATATCTGTTCTTACTGGTTGCTCACTTGATGGTGACGATGGCCAAAACGGCTTTCAAGGATTACAGGGAGAACAAGGCACAACTGGAACTAATGGGATAAATGGTGTAAATGCTAATTCAGTATTAAATATTAGCCTCGTAGGAAGAGGAGTATTAAATGCACAAAGTCCAGAAGGTGCCGCTGAAATAGTTGCTTACCAAGCATCTAAAAAATGGATTTACGCTATTAACAGTTCAGGCGATGACGCAGTTATTAATATTTTACCCGCCGACACCTTTGATACTGCAGCACTCGTTAAAGATAACGAAGGGGTTATCAGCGCCACAAATTTAACGTCCGTTATTACGTTGTCTTTAAACGAGCATACCCAAGGCGATGCAAACAGCATTGCTATTGATGAAA
The DNA here is from genome assembly GCF_015864495.1 of Pseudoalteromonas sp. SWYJZ98. NCBI lineage: Bacteria > Pseudomonadati > Pseudomonadota > Gammaproteobacteria > Alteromonadales > Pseudoalteromonadaceae > Pseudoalteromonas > Pseudoalteromonas sp. SWYJZ98. The sequence goes on from NZ_JADYXA010000075.1 coordinate 2,126, forward strand.
ATAATAATTTACTAGCGGTCGCAATGGCTGCTAAAAGCACGGGTGATGCAGGTCAAATTGCTTTTTACGATATAAGCGGCGACTCACCTGTATTTATTAAAAATATAACGGTCGGATTTTTACCAGACATGGTGACGTTCACCCATGATGGCGCAAAGGCAGTGGTTGCTAACGAAGGTGAACCAAGTGGCGACTACAGCGTAGATCCTGAAGGTTCTATTAGTATTATCGATATAACAAATAATGTAATAGCCGATACAGCAATAAATATTGATTTTAAAGCCTATAACAACAAACAAACCGAACTAGAAGCACAAGGGGTAGTTTTTGCAAACCCAAATGGTCGTACTATAAACGGTAATCTGATAAATACCACAGTAGCTATGGATTTAGAGCCCGAGTACGTTAGCATTTCTAAAGATAACAAATATGCTTATGTATCTATTCAAGAAAACAATGCACTTGCAATAGTTAACCTACAAGACAACAGCCTTGAGCTAAAAGGCTTAGGCTTTAAAGATTGGTCAAGCTTACAACTTGATGCCTCAGATAAAGACGGCGGCGTGAATTTTAAATCATACCCAGGGCTTTATGGTATGTACCAGCCCGATACTATCTCAAGCTTTAGTTGGAAAGGCGCTAACTTTATAGTTACTGCCAACGAAGGTGACGCAAGAGAATACTTTTTTGATACAGCGGATGAAGCAGACTGTATAGCAAAGGGCGGACTTGATTACGATAAAGACGACGGCTGCTTAGCTTATATAGATGAGAGCCGCGTTGAAGATTTAACGCTTGCAGCTAATTTTGATTACTTAAATAATGACGATGATGATATTGGTCGCTTAAAAGTAACAACAATAAAAGGCGATACTAATAACGATGGCCAATACGAATCGCTTTATGCTTATGGTGCACGTTCGTTTACCATTTGGGACAGCAATGGGCTGGTGGTGTTTGATTCAGGCGATGATATAGGTCGTATTACTGCATCGGTTCATGGTGAAGCGTTTAACAACAATGAAGATGAAAACAAAGGTGACTCACGTTCAGATGATAAAGGTGCAGAGCCAGAAGCGCTGACTATTGGTAAAATTGACGATCGTACATTTGCTTTTATAGGGCTCGAGCGTATGGGTGGGATTATGGTTTATGATATTACCAATCCATATAATGTGCAGTTTGAAGACTACTTCTATAATAGAGGCTTAATTAAAGACGCTAATATTACAGGCGATTTAGCGCCTGAAGGAATGGAATTCGTTCCAGCAGAGCAGAGTGCGACAGGAAACCCACTCTTAATCGTTGGAAATGAAATATCAGGCTCCATTGCCGTATGGGAAATAGCATCTAAATAAACCTTTAATTTAAAATAAAGCTGTGTGTTGTTTGTTTAACATACAGCTTAGTTTAAACCTTACTATACATCATCAATAGATACATATGTTGTGCGTGTTTTTTAAACTAAAAGTATCCTGTAGCCCTTTATTTGTATAGCTTTCATACTAAATTCATTTAATTGTCAAAAAGCTGAAATAAAACATTGACCCCCGCTCGAATCTCCCTATAATGCGACCCCACTGAGACGGGAAACGCCAACGCATAGCGAGGCACGAACTACTCAGAGAGTTAAATAAAACTTCGGTTTTAAATTGTCGAAAGAAAGTTTAAAACAAAGTGTTGACTCGAAAAATAAAGGGTGTATTATTCGCATCCCTTGAGGCGCTAAGGCGACTCAAACGTTCTTTAACAATATAAAGCAATCATCTGTGTGGGCACTCGTACAGATTGAGTTCTAACAGCCAACCTACTTAGGTAGCGAGGCAAACAAATTAGAGTCTCAATTGAAAACTGAGTG
>NZ_JADYXA010000076.1:0-3317 GCF_015864495.1 Pseudoalteromonas sp. SWYJZ98
CATCGAGATCGACGTGCCCCGGCTGGGCGGCAAACGCGAGAACGCTGGCCGCAAGCCCAAGGTGTTCGAGGACCAGGTGCGCAAGGAACTGGAGGACGCGGGCGAGGTTGAGTACGCCGTCTCCCGGGCGCGCAAGGAGGCATGGACGGCCAAGACTGTCGAGCTGGACTACCGCATCAAGGAGGGCGAGTACGTGAAGCGCGAGGCTGTGCGCGAAGCCTGCGCCACCGCGTTCGCATCCATCGCCCAGACCCTGCGCTCAATCCCCGACCTGCTGGAGCGGCGCGAGGGCGTGGCACCGGAGACCTGCGAAACGGTGAGCAAGACGATTGACGACGCACTGAACACCTTGGCTGAAGAGTTCGAATTGTTCGGAGGCTGAGTGGCAGACGATTTCACCAAAGCGGTACAGGACGTTTTCTCCCCTCACGCAGCGTTCCGACCACCCAAGCGGGTTTCCGTCAGCCAAGGCGCGGCCGCCTCGCTGATCGTCAAGCAGACCGGCGGCACCACCGCCCCATGGTCGGCCACCGAAACACCCTACATGTGCGAGCCAATCGACACGCTGGCGAGCCGCCGGCACGAGGCCGTCGCCTTCGTCGGTCCAGCACGGTGCGGGAAAACCGAGGGGTTGATCACCGGCTGGATGGCGCACGCCGTGGTCAACGACCCTGGCGACATGGCTATCATCCACATGTCCCAAGAGAAGGCGCGCGAGTTCTCCAAGACCACCGTGGACCGCGCACTGCGCCACAGCCCGGACTTGGCTGCGCTCGTCTCGCGCAACGCCAACGCCGACAACACGTTCGACAAGAGCTTTCGCCACGGCATGTGGCTCAAGATCGGCTGGCCCACCGTCAGCAACCTGTCCGGCTCCACCTATCGCTACGTGGCCTTCACCGACTACGACCGTATGCCGGACGACGTGGGCGGCGAGGGCGCGCCGTTCCCGCTGGGGCTCAAGCGCACGCAGACCTTCCTGTCGCGCGGCATGTGCCTGGTTGAGTCCAGCCCCGGGCGCGACATCGAAGACCCGAACTGGAAACCGTCTACCCCGCACGAGGCCCCGCCGGTGCGCGGAGTGGTTGGCATCTACAACACCAGCGACCGGCGCCGGTGGTACTGGAAGTGCCACGACTGCCGCGAGTGGTTTGAAGCCGCGCCCGGTGTTGGTCTGTTCAACCTACCCCCGGACGACGAGTTGCTGGAGACGGTGCGCAGCGCCAACCTGGACAAGCTCGCCGAGCACTACGCCAAGATCGTGTGTCCCCACTGTGGGTCGCTGCACGGCGCCGACCAGAAGAAGGCTCTGAACGCCAACGGCCGGTGGCTGCGGGACGGCATGACACTGACCGTTGACGACGAACTGGTGGGCGAGGGCATGACATCTTCCATCGCCGGGTTCTGGCTGGGCGGCGTGGCGGCGGCGTTCCAACCGTGGCGCTCTATCCTAGTGCGCCACCTGCAGGGCCTGCGCCACTATGCCCTCAGCGGATCGGAAGAGGCCCTGAAGAACGCGATCAACGTGGACCAGGGCATGCCGTACATCTCGCGGCACCTGAAGGAGTCCCAATCAGGACGTGCCCGACCGCAGGACCGCGCTGAAAACGACCTGATCCGCTACCAGGTACCCGAGCAGACACGCATGCTCTCGGCCTCCGTGGACGTGCAGGGCGGGGTGAACGCGCGCTTCGTGGTGCAACTCCACGCCGTCGGCGTGCACATGGAGCAGTGGTTGGTGGATCGTTTCGAGATAAAACACTCGAAAAGGCCCGGAATGGGAAGCGAGTTTGCCCCTATCGACCCCGCCAGCTTTCCTGAAGATTGGGATGTGCTGACGGACAAGCTGCTCGACGCCACGTGGAAGACACCGGACCCCAACCGAGAGATCAAAATCCGCATGCTCACGGTGGACACCGGGGGCGAGGACGGCGTGACCCATAACGCCTACGCCTGGTATCGGCGCGTGCGCAAGGCCGGACATGCGCACCGCGTCACGCTCTACAAGGGTGCGTCCGAGCCCAAGGCACCGATCATCCGGGAGACCCTAGTGAGTGGCCGCAAAGGGACCAAGGGCGACATCCCTCTGCTGATCTGCAACCCGAACCTGCTGTCGGACATGGTGGCGGCGGGCCTGCGTCGGACCATGCCGGGGCCGGGTTTCTACCACTTCCCTCAGCCGAAACACCCCACACAGAACCCCGACGGCTGGCTGCCACAGGCGTTTTTTGACGAGCTGGAGGCCGAGGTGCGCGGCAAGAACGGCACCTGGCAGAAGGTCCGCAAGCGCAACGAGAGCTTTGACCTTTGCCGGATGATGATGGCGGGTATGCTGCGCATGCAGCTCGACAAGATCAAGGACTGGAACGTCGTGCAGCCATGGCTGGCGCCGCTCGACCGCAACAGCGAGATCGTGGCGCGCGAAGATCGCCGAGCAGCGCAGGAAAACAGCGTTATCGCCTTACCACCTGCAGAAGAAGTGCGCGTACTCCGGCCTGTGCGCAGGCCACGGCGAAGTGCGGTGGCGCAGTATTGAAATCGCTTGACGACTTCTTGCGCGTTTGCTAAATTACACACATCGCAACAACGTCAGTCCGACGATCTTTTTGAAAGGCAAATATGCAACCGTCCGAGCCCCGTTCTTTGTCCCTCAAGGCAGCCGCTTTTGCTGCTCTTGGTGCAGCATCTGAAAAGGTGACCCAGAGCATGGAGGCGTACCGCGTCAAGGCCAGTGGCCCAAACACGGCCTGCCAACTGCTGCAGCACCTCGGCGTAGCCAACGTGGGCCTGCCAGGNACCGCGTCAAGGCCAGTGGCCCAAACACGGCCTGCCAACTGCTGCAGCACCTCGGCGTAGCCAACGTGGGCCTGCCAGGTTACGGCAAGATGCGCTCGGCCAGCCACACCAAACGCGGCCCAGGTCGTCGTTTCACCATTGGCGACGGCACACGCACGTCCCAGCAGCGTCAGGCAGGCGCCTACGGACGCGGCTTGATGAACTGGGTTGCGAGCACTCAAGCTGCGCGCTCAGCAAATCGCAAAAATGCCAAAATGGCACGGGCCTGCGCTTAAAAACCCTTGACCTTTATTTCGCAAACGCGATAATACGAACCAGGCCAGCGCAACCAGTGGCCGGAGTTTAAAAGTCGAAAGGCTCTCAAACCAACTGGAAGATTTCGGTGACGAAGAGGCTGGGTTACACCCAGTAACGGTCCTCCGGTCGGACCCTAAGCCGGCGCGCTCTCAAACGCGAAAGGGGAAGGGGCTGATCCACCTACGGATTCTTGGAGCCTGCGCGAGCAGGGCCTTCAAGCGAGA
>NZ_JADYXA010000077.1:0-3295 GCF_015864495.1 Pseudoalteromonas sp. SWYJZ98
GGCTGGGTCGCCTGCTGGAGAAGCGCACCGGCACCGAGCAACCACCGAAAAAGGACGACTGAGATGAATTCCCACCTCTGGGCCCTGCTGAACACGGTCGTCTGCGGGGCGATCATGGTTGTCTGCATCTGCCGCTTGTCGGTCATGCACGTAGGCATTCGCAAGCTCGTCCGTCTCAAATACACCCTGCTGCTGTCCGGCGCCTGCGCATACGGATTTCAGCCGTTCATCTTCGGCACATGGCCCACGCCCGCAGGTATGTTTTTCGTGGTCACGGTGTTTGTCGGGCTGCTCACCAGCTCGCACCGCTGGCGCCGCGCCGCCCCCATCGAGACCGAAACACGTCCTGCCGAACTGGCCTGAGAGCGTCGTCCGAAATTGTGCCGCAGAGGTGAATAACGCAGGGATCAACACAATGCGCAGCATTCAGCAAAGGACTGCGCATGCGCCCCTGTTTCAAATTCACAGCCAAGGCGGGTAAAAAGCCCGCGGTCTTGGCGCTAGACGAGGAAATCGGCTTCTGGGGCACCCAGGCCAAAGATTTCCGTGCCCAACTGGATGCTGTCGAAGGCAACGAACTGGTGGTCGAGATCAACTCGATTGGCGGTGACGTGATGGCCGGCCTGGGCATCTACAACATGCTGCGCTCCTGGGCCAAGGACGGCAAGACCGTCACCACCCGCGTGACCGGCATCGCAGCCAGCATCGCCTCGATCATCGCCCTCGCAGGCGACAAGCGCGAGATGCCCAAGAACACGTTCGCCATGGTGCACCAGGCTTCGACCATCGCAGCCGGCACCTCGGAAGACATGCGCGACGCGGCCAACTGGCTGGACAAGGTGGACGGCTCTCTGCGCAACATCTACATGGACCGCATGGGTGCTGACGAAGCCAAGGCCGCCGAAATCATGGCGAAGGACACGTACCTGACCGCTGACGAATGCCTGGACCTGGGCTTCGCCACTGCGCTTCTGGACGACATCCGCGCCACGGCCAAGTTCGACCTGGCCCGCGCCGACCTGCCCGCCAACGTGGCTGCGATCTTCAAGGCGGAAGCCGACCCAGTGGTTGACCCCGTTGTTGACCCTGTGATCGACTCTGTGATCGACCCTGTGATCGACCCCGCGGTGCCAGACACCCCCGTCGCCAAGCAGATCGAAGCCCTGGCAATCACCGCTGGCCTGCAGGCCTACGCCGCTACGTTCGCAGTGGCCTGCACCTCGCTGGACGAAGCCAAGACCCGCATCACTGCGGCCAAGGAAATTGTGGCGCTCTGCGCCGTTGCCAAGCGCCCGGACGATGCCGCCAAGGCCATCCGCGCCAACCAGTCCGTAGAGGACGTGCGCGCCGCGCTGATCAAGGCAATGGCCGAGGCCGATGAGCACACCAACAACGCGCCTCCGGCGCGTGGGTCCCAAACCGCCGGCCAGTCCGGGGTGTTGTCGGCGAAAGCCGTCTACGAAAAGCGTGCGGCACGCAAGCAAAACTCTCGCAAAGGAAACTGACCATGGCAACCTCTCTTCTCTCCACGCCGCGCGTCAAAGCGGTGATCATTTCGGAAGCGTCCAACCAGCGCAGCCGTGAAAACATCGTCGTGACCCAATCGGGCACCGCGCTGGCCTCCGGCACCCTGCTGACCCGCTCGGGCGACGCAGGCGAGGGCACCTTCGCCATGGACGCCGGCGCAACTGGCAACCCCACGGCGGGCACTATCACTGTCGGCGCTGCGGCCATCCCCGGCGTCTACGTGATCGAGTTCACCGCAGCCACCAAGTTCACGGTGGAAGACCCTGAAGGCAAGACCGTCGGCACCGGCACGCTGGGTGCCGCCTTCAGCAAGGGTGGCGTCGGCGTCACGCTGACAGCAGGCGCAACCCCCGCAGTGGCTGGCGACACCGCGACCATCACCGTGGCTGCAGGCTCCGGCAAGTACATCGCCTACACCGCCAACGGCGCCGCAGGCCCCGCTGACGCGGTGCTCTACAACTGGCTGCCCGCCAAGACCGGCGACTCCGACGCAGTGGGCTTCGTGCGCGACGCCGAGCTGAACCGCTTCGAACTCACGGGTCTCGACGCGGCAGGCCAGACCGACCTGGCGAAGAAAGGTCTGATCGTGCGCGGCACGGCTGGCCTGCCAACCGTTTCCACCCCGGCTCTCTGAGCCTTTCATCTCTCGACTCAGGAGCACAAGAAACATGGCAACCCTCGACATTTTCCAGGACGATGCGTTCAGCGTTACGTCTCTGTCCAGCACCATCACGGACATTCCCGACGTGCCCACCAAACTGGGCGACAAGGGTCTGTTCCAAGAGGAAGGCATCTCGACCACTTCGTTCATGATCGAACGCCAAGGGTCGAGCATCAAGCTGCTGCCCACCGCCCCCCGCGGCGGTGTGCGTGAGCCTGTCGCCCTCGGCCCTCGCAAGCTGATCCCTCTGCACGCTCTGCACATCCCCGCCTCATGGTCGGTGCTCGCAGACGAAGTGCAAGGCATCCGCGCCTACGGCAGCGAGACCGAAGTCGAGCAGGCAGCCACACTGGTGCAGCGCAAGCTCGCCAACGTGCGTGCCAGCATGGACCTGACCCACGAGAACATGCGCGTCGGCGCACTCAAGGGTCTGGTGACCGACGCCGACGGCTCCACGCTGCTCGACGTGTACGACGCCTTCGGCATGACCCAGCAGACCCAGTTCTGGAACATCGCTGTGGCCGCCAACGGCGACCCCAAGGCTTCGATCATCACCCTCAAGTCGATGATCCGCGCCAAGATGGGTGGTCGCTCCTTCGGTCGCATCCGCGTGATCTGCTCGCTGGGCTTCTTCACCCCCCTGGTGCAGAACACCAAGATGATCAAGGCGTGGGAACTGTGGAACCAAGGCGCCTACCNGTCGCTCCTTCGGTCGCATCCGCGTGATCTGCTCGCTGGGCTTCTTCACCCCCCTGGTGCAGAACACCAAGATGATCAAGGCGTGGGAACTGTGGAACCAAGGCGCCTACCTGCGCACCGACCAGGTGAACGGTGGCGACTTCGAGTTCGCAGGCGTGATCTTCGAGGTCTACGACGGCGGCACCTCGGCCGGCGACTTCATCGCTGACGGTATCGCCTACGCCTACCCCGAAGGTGTCCCCGGCATGTTCCAGTCCAAGTTCGCACCTGCGGACTACATGGAGACGGTGAACACGCAGGGCCTGCCGTTCTACGCCAAGCAGGAAGCGATGCCTTTCAACAAGGGCATCATCGGCGAGGCGCAGTCCAACCCGATCCACTTCAACTCGTTGCCCGAGGCAGTCATCA
>NZ_JADYXA010000078.1:0-3287 GCF_015864495.1 Pseudoalteromonas sp. SWYJZ98
GACGCAGGCCCCGGCGCGGACGGCACGTACTCCTGGACGACCATCACCCTTAAAGGTGGCGGCCTTGGCGCAACCTCCGGCACGTTCACCGTGTCAGGGGGTCAAGGGTCCTTCTCTGTACCAACAGTCTCCGGCTGGCTGGTGAACAGCACGCACCACGTTTTCGTGGAAAATCCGTCGTCCATCACGGTGGGCCAGTCGGTTGTTCTCTACAACTACAACGCCGGTTCTTGGCCTGTGCCAAACCCCAGCGTTCCCCTCACGATCAAAGCCCCGGCAGACGTGGTGCGCGATCCATTGGTGAGCGGCAGCGCTACGACCGGCGCGGTGGCCGTTGGTGGCGTCTATCCGGGCGGCATTCGAGACGACAACGGCGCTACTGTGTACGTCAACGTGATTCCAAGCAGCCTTGCAGGCTTTGGGAACGTGTACGACCCTCCGGCATCTGGCGGAGCCGTGTGGTCTTCCGGTGACCTGACGGCAGGCCAAAAATCGCTGATGAGCCGTGACGGCGTGCTCAAGACCTATTTCCTCGCAGGGGCATAACACATGGCAACCGGATACGCATACCTCGAACCCCAGCGCCGCCGCGCATCGCGCAAGGTCACAGCAGGCTCTTCGCACACGAAGACAACCTACAAGACCGAGAAGACACAGGAAACCTTGGTCAACGAACTCACTGACGACGGCACGGGTGGCCTCGGTGATTTCGGCACGGTCAACTACGGCACGGGCGCGCTGAATGTGCGCCTGGTCGAGCTTGACCTGACGACGGAAGGATACAAAAGCGATCACGAAGATGCCGAATCCTTCGAGAGCTATCTGGAGCCTTCCACCGGAGGTGACAGCGCGCAGAAAGGCGGGGAGTACGGCGACACATCCGTGGGTGAAGAGCTGTTGGCCGCTTCGACGCTGACGGTGACGTACGCGACAGACTTCGCCAGCACGGTCACTACGGAGTACAGCTTCAAGCCCCCGACCATCACGATTGACCTGTGCCCATACACCAGCGACTACGTGGTGCCAAACAGCGTGCAGTTCACCTGGATGGGTCACACCTATGCGGACTACGACGGCGACCTGATTCGGGATCGCACGACCCCGGGCACCGGTTTTTTCGCAGGCCGAGTCAACTACGCGGGCGGCATCGCCGAGATCACAGACTACGTGGTGGACCCCCTCTACGACGCCGAAGACCTGACCATCACAAGCCTCTGGACTGTGCGTCAGAAGTGGACGACTGCCAGCATTTTCATGCGCACCCAGATCGCCCCCCTGAAGCCCGCCGGGTTCGTGATGAACCTGTCGGACACGGAGGGTAACGCGATCACCGCCAGCGCGGGCATCGACGGCGTGATCGCGGGGACACACCTGCGCGGCAAGGTGGACTTCGAGACGGGCGTGGTCGAGTTGCAGTTCGGCGACTACGTTCTCGACACCTCGCTGACCGTCGAGCAGAAGCTGGAGTGGTGGTACGACGCGGACGACGTGGGCGCAGTTGAGGCGCTGAAAATCTGGCGCCCATGGCCTGTGGACCCAACCACACTGCGCTACAACAGCGTGGCTTACTTCTACCTCCCGCTGGACGCCGACGTGTTGGGCCTGGACCCCGTGCGGCTGCCACAAGATGGTCGCGTTCCCATTTTCCGCCCCGGTGGCTTCGCCGTGGTCGGCCATACGGCGGTAACCAGTCCGGCCACTGTGTCGAACGGGCAAACCATCGACCTGGCCCGCACGCGCCTGTCTCGCGTTCGGGTGATCGGCGATGACGGTGACACGATCAACACTGGCTACACGGCCAACCTGGAAGCAGGAACGGTGACGATTGTGGACACCACCGGTTGGAGCCAACCCATCACCATCGAGCACCGCATCGAGGACTTGGCCCAGGTCAGCGATGTGCAGATCACAGGCCAGATTGGCTTAACACGTCAGCTCACACACGACTTTCCGGTGCCAGGTAGCTACGTCTCGGGCGCCCTGATCGCGGGAGACCTGCGTAGCCGCATGTCCTTGATGTTCGACCAAGGCTCCTGGGATGGCACCACATGGTCGGATGTGGTGGACGGCTCTCCTGCCACGGGGACCTACAACAACACGCTGGCCCCCGTAGAGGTGAACAACCTTGGTGCCGTGACGGAGCGATGGGCTTTCCGTTTCACCAGCACCACGGCATTCCAGATCATTGGCGAACATGTCGGTGTGATCGGGACCGGGACCATCAATGCTGACTGCTCGCCGAACAATCCGGCCACTGGTACGCCGTACTTCACCATTCTGGAAACCGGTTGGGGTTCCGGCTGGTCGGTGGGAAATATCGTACGCATGAACACTGTCGGTGCGCAGTTCCCCGTGTGGGTGGCGCGCACGGTGCAGCAGGGCCCAGAAGCCGGCCTGGACTATTCGTTCTCTCTGATCACACGCGGTGGCGTGGATCGCCCGTAAGGATTTCCGATGACCTCTCCGGTTGACACGTCCGTCAAACTCTTCCGCAGCACCATGCCGGGTGCACCAGCGTTGCGCGGCCAAGTTGGCAGTCTGATCTCTTTGCTGGACGCCTGTTTGGTAAACGGTTGGGGCAGTCAGACCGCCTCGTCGGTGATCATCACGGGTGGTGTAGCCACGGCCACATTTCCAGCCGATCACGCAGCCGCCGTCGAGTCGGTGGTGCTGGTCGCAGGGGCGACACCTGCTGGGTTGAATGGCGAACAGAAGGTGACCGCGGTGGCACCGAACGTCATCCGGTGGGCAACTGCTGAAGCTGACGGCACAGCCACCGGCACAATCACGGTGAAGATGGCTGCGGCTGGCTGGACGAAGGTTTACACCGGCACCAACTTGGCAGTCTACAAGTCGGCCGACCCGCAGGCCCACGGGCAGTTTCTGCGCNCTGGCTGGACGAAGGTTTACACCGGCACCAACTTGGCAGTCTACAAGTCGGCCGACCCGCAGGCCCACGGGCAGTTTCTGCGCGTCAACGACACCGGCACGACGGCGGCGCGGGTGGTCGGGTACGAGAATATGACTGCGGTGTCTACCGGCACAGGTCTTTTTCCTACGAGCGCGCAGCTCAGTGGCGGTTTCTATTGGGGTAAGTCTCACACGGCTGGTTCCGCGGACGTGGCGTGGGCGATTGCGGCCGACAGCCGTGCCTTCTACTTCAACGCTGCGGCGTATGTGACGACCGGAGGGCCAACAGCCAACGGTGGTGCGGCTTACTTTTTTGGCGACCTCGTGCCGCATAGTCGGTCCGGGGACGCCTACGCAACCATGCTGACCGGCGCGCC
>NZ_JADYXA010000079.1:0-3109 GCF_015864495.1 Pseudoalteromonas sp. SWYJZ98
ACCCACTTTATATTCTGCATAAAATAAGTAATCGATTGAACCAAAATAGGAACTCAGCTATGGTTTGTTTATCAATAAAAAACAAATAAAAAAACGAGTAAATCTACAGGCTCGTTATGTGATTTGTGCTGAAAACAAAAAAGGAGTTTAATAATGAAATTATTTAGAATTAAAACTGCGAGTTATATTACTAAGAAGAATATCTCATCCACTTTTATGTTATTTATAGCCTCTGTAATTCCAGTTACTTTTGTAATTCAAAGAGAACTTTTTATTGGCTCAATGTTAATGATAATTGTAGTGGGTGTTTATTTGTCGCTATTAACTGGTAAAGGTTTGTTTAAGTCTAAAAACAAAAGCGCGGGGCGTTAAATAGTAATCACATAACAATCCAATTATTCCGAACTCAACTCGCTGCGCTCGTTTCGTCGGCATATTGGGGCGTTAGTTTTCATCAGTATCCATCACTAAAGGAGAATCTAGTTTGATTCAAAACATTTTGAGTTTCATGGGCGCATGGTCAATTGTAGAAAGTTCATATAAGGATGAGCTTGCTTCCCTTACTAGTGTAGTAGTAGAGTAATTTTGGCTACTAATTAAGAAAGAAATGTTATGCTAATAAGTATACAAATTTGGGTGGAAAATGACGAGATTAAAACGCGCAACGTGTTCAGCAAAAGGTAAATATGACTGCTCCCAGAGAAGAGTTATTGGGATTAATCTAATAGGGTTGTTCTTTGCTAGCATTTTGAGTTTGTTCTCTGAGAGTAATTCGATCTCATCGACAGGAGGTGCTTTTTTAATCTTTTTAGTTATGTCATTTTTCTTTCTATTTTGCTTAATCGGGACATTATATACAGGGAAATTCATTGACAGATTTGGGATTGAATGCATCCAAGATAATTATTATTCCGTAACAATAGGACAGGTTATAGTCAGTCATTTATTCTATCTGACGTTGATTATGGGATTTAAAACCTTCATTTAGAATTGAATAGAGTCAGGTCTTTCTTTTTACGATTAGCTTTATTATTTGTTACTTCATGCAAATTAATTCGGTATCACCAATATATAGGAAAGAAACAAAGGGCAAATATTGACCTCAAATATCAAGTATTAAAGGATGTGGTAAGTTTGATTGTCCCTGTCAACTCATAGTTTTTGTCGGATGGCGTGCTTACTAAAAGCCGCTTTATTTAAACTGTTATGACTCTCTAAAACCGAAGCGCCTCTAACCCTATTTGTAAACTACTTTGGTTTTACCAACATTAGCTCTGCCTCTTTACCGTCTGTTAATACCGCGACGTTACCTTTATCAGTTATAAATACATCTCTTAATCTTCCTGAAGCCTCAGGGAAGACGTGAGACTGCGTAAATTCACCGTTGGCCAGATTAACGCTGTAGAGCTTTTTATCGACTAGCGTGGTGATGAGTACATGTTGTTGTAGTGAAGGGAAGGCGGTATGTTTAGAGCCGTAATACGCCATGCCTGATGGTGCTATTGATGGCGTCCAATTAACACTTGGTTTTTGCATGCCTTTATATTCGGTAAATGGTGAAATACGCGCTTGCGAGTAATCTTTGCCATAGGTGATTACCGGCCAGCCGTAATTAGTCCCAGCGGTTAAGTAGTTTAGCTCGTCACCGCCTGCAGGGCCGTGCTCGTGGCTAATAATTTGCTGCGTATCGTAATCATAAACTAAGCCTTGAGGGTTACGATGACCGAGTGAGTAAACAGCATGCGCATTTGGGTTTTTGTGATTAATAAATGGGTTGTCTATTGGAATGGTGCCATCTAGGTTTATACGTAATATTTTACCAAGTTGGCTGGTGATAACTTGTGCTTGCTCTCTAAAGTCAAACCCATCGCCCGTTGAAACTAATAACGTATTGTCGGGTAGGATAAGGGCGCGTCCTGCGTAATGTTGCGGTGTGTTTTTATCAGTCGCTACTTTATAAATAATGTTAGGTTTTGAAAAGTCAGTGCCATTAAACGTGGCTTTGGCAACAACAAGCCTGTTTGCGCTTGCACCACCTTGGGCATAGGTAAAAATAACTTCTTTGGAGTCGTTATAATCTGGTGATAATACAATGTCAAGTAAACCACCTTGGCCTGCAACGTATAAACCTGTTAGGTTTAATTTTACTCTTGATTGCGCGTTGTTTTTAACTATAACTACATGACCATCACGCTCTGTAATTAACCATGTGCCGTTTGGTAGTTCAACCATGCTCCACGGAGACTGTAATTGCGTAGCCAGTGTTTTTGTACTGTACTGCTCCTTTGGGAGCGCAACATCTGCATTAACAGAAAACGCACAAAGCGAAAGCAGAGTAAAAAAAGAGATACATTGTTTACGGGGCAAGCCTTTGCTAGCATGGCTAGCATAAGAGAAAAGCTTTATTTTAAGTTGAGATAACCATGTCGTTTTTAACACGTATATTGCCTTCATTTTTAGTTTCTTGGTTACTTACATTCACACTAGCTAGCTTGTTTCATAGCCAATACGTTGTCAATCAATTAGTTAATGTAGGTGTAGTGGTGGGCTTTAGTGATCGTGCTAGTTTAACGCTTGATGATTGGTTAGGCCTATTACCTACCTACGGCGCTATTATTGCCCTAGCACTTGCCATCGCTTTTTTTGTTACCGCAAAGCTTAATAAAAAGGTTCAAAAATACAGTACTCAGCTATTTGTTATTGCTGGCATTGTCGCATTTGCTATTGTGTTAATTGCCATTGAATCAATTATGAATATTCATATTATAGCGGGCGCAAGAGGCTGGGGTTTTTATGCTCAACTGCTTGCAGGCGCGGGAGGTGGTTTTGCGTTTTCGCAATTATTTAAAGCAACTAAAAACCAAAAAGCGTGTTAGATGTGTGAATATAAGTACGGCTTATACGTTATATAGTGATTAATAAATAAAGGCCGCTGTTTATTGTAAACAGCGGCCTTTAAATATGGTTTTTAGAATTTAATCAAAAAATTAAGTAACTATTCACCAAGACAAATTATTTTCTAAGGATCTTTTTTAGCTATTGACTGATCCTGCCAGTATGCCAAGCTAGAGCTATTACCCTATCGCTCTAGCTTTAATGAATTTAAACA
>NZ_JADYXA010000008.1:0-119421 GCF_015864495.1 Pseudoalteromonas sp. SWYJZ98
CAAGCGCACAGGGCGTGCATCTGTGAAAGTGTTATGGAAAGGATGGCTTAAGTTACAAGCCATCCTGGAAGGCTACGATTTAGCAAAATCTCTTGAGTCAGACTTGTGATCAAGAGACAGCATAAATGAGCCTTTTTAATCTCTACTTTAAATTTAGCCTAAATCACCGCTAATTGCGTATTTTAAAACCCAGTTTTTTATAGGGCCTGTATTATTAGCCATTTTTAAAAACTGGCTACGTGCCCATTTAAGTGGCGCAACTTGGTTAGAAAAGCCAAAGTAACACGCGTCCATCATGCTCATCATTAATAAATTAGCCTTACGGCGAGCTCGCTCGTATTCTTTAAGCGTTAACGGGCACCCTATATCCGCTGCATTGTCTAAAACTTCAGCAAGTGCCACTACGTCCTGAAAACCTAAATTAACGCCCTGCCCTGCAAGGGGATTTATTGTATGTGCAGCGTCACCGACTAAAACTAAGCGCCCTTGTGAATAATTGTTAGCATGTTGGCGAGTAAGCGGAAATATTGCATGGGTTTGTACTTCAAAGTCTCCAGCAAGTTCAGGAAATTTATTAAGTATGTGCATTTTTAGCTCAGCTGGGTTTAGCCCTTTAAATGCTTGCAGTGTATTTGCATCATCGTACCAAATTAAATTAGCGTATGGTGCCTGCATTGGCAAAAATGCGAGTGGCCCACTTGGCGTAAACTGCTGCCATGTTTTTATTTGTTGCGGCGCATCGAGTTTAATTAATACCCCCATACAATGTTGCTGATACTGCCAGCCGGTAATTCCTATATTAGCTTTAGCACGCAGCTGCGATTGTCCGCCATCGGCGGCAATCACTAAATCAGCGGTATAGGTTTGAGCTCCATACACAAGCGTAATTAAATCATCCGTTTGCTCTATTTTAGTAATAGGTGTGGCTTGCTCAATAACCTCAATCTTATAATGATCAAATTGCTGCCATAAACTTGCTTGAATTAAACTATTTTCAATTAAGTGGCCTAAATGCGTGGTGTTTATATCGGCGCAGTCAAACAATAAATTATCACCACCGCGCTCAAATGCCTCCAATTGCTGATAAGGCGCTATGCGGTTTTGCCTTAAAAGCGGCATTGCTCCTAATTCATCAAGTAAATTTTCTGAAAAACGATTAATAGCCGACACTCTAATATCAACCTTATCACTACTAAGAATCTGTGATGGGTCTATTAGGTATTTTTCGATTATGCGTACGCCAAAGCCCTGCTGAGCAAGCTTTATCGCCATAGCCGCGCCAACCATGCCACCACCAACTACTATCACATTATTTTTAGTCATGTTTTTCATCATTTTATTATTACTTGAGTCTGTTTTGATTGTATCAAAATTAATTTGTTTTATACCAGAGGATATCCCTAACCGCTGATTAAACTCGCCTCGTATTGATTTGAGATCACAAACATGAAAACTATACTTGGATCTGGACGGGTATCCAGCTAAAATACGCCTCCTTTAAGTGAGCATGCTTGCTCCTTAATCCTGTTTCAAGCACATTTTTGTGCCACTATCGAATTGAACACGAGGCTATATTTCAATGAGCAAAAAGCTGCATATTAAAACCTGGGGTTGTCAGATGAACGAATACGACTCTCAGAAAATGGCTGAACTTTTAGATGCCACCAACGGCTACCAGCTAACTGAAGATGCAATAGATGCCGACGTAATCTTACTTAACACCTGTTCAATTCGTGAAAAAGCACAAGAAAAAGTATTTCACCAATTAGGTCGCTGGAAGTTATTAAAAGACGACAAGCCAGATTTAATCATTGGTGTAGGTGGTTGTGTTGCCTCACAAGAAGGTGACTCTATTCGCCAACGTGCGCCATTTGTAGATGTTATTTTTGGTCCGCAAACGCTACACCGTTTACCAGAAATGATTAAACAAGTGCAAGGCGACAAAGGCTCATCGGTTGTTGATATTTCATTCCCAGAGATTGAAAAATTTGACCGCCTACCAGAGCCAAAAGCAGATGGCCCATCTGCGTTTGTATCAATTATGGAAGGCTGTTCTAAGTACTGTACTTTTTGTGTTGTACCTTATACCCGCGGTGAAGAAGTTAGTCGCCCAGTAGATGACGTACTACTTGAAGTTGCACAACTTGCAGAGCAAGGCGTACGTGAAGTAAATCTTTTAGGTCAAAACGTAAACGCATATCGCGGCGATACGCACGATGGCGAAATTTGTTACTTCTCTGATTTAATTCGTCTTATTGCAGCTATTGATGGTATTGACCGTATTCGTTACACCACATCGCACCCGGTAGAATTTACCCCAGATATAATCGACGTTTACGCCGATGTACCAGAGCTTGTAGATCACTTACATTTACCAGTACAAAGTGGTTCAGACCGTATATTAAACCTAATGAAACGTGGCCATACGGCAATTGAATACAAATCGACAATCCGTAAGTTACGTAAAATTCGCCCTAACTTAAGCATGTCGTCAGATTTCATTATTGGTTTCCCAGGCGAAAGCAAAGAAGACTTTGAAGCAACCATGAAGCTTATTAGCGACATTGGTTTTGATATGAGCTTTAGCTTTATTTACAGTGCACGCCCAGGTACGCCAGCGGCAGATTTGCCAGATGACGTAACAGAGCAAGAGAAAAAAGAACGCTTATACTTATTACAAAACCGTATTACACAAATGGCGCAACAAATTAGTCGCCAAATGTTCGATACAGAGCAACGTATACTTGTTGAAGGTCCTTCTAAGAAGAACCCTATGGAATTACGTGGCCGTACCGAAAACAACCGTGTAGTAAACTTTGTTGGCCCGCACACAGTGATCGGACAGTTTGTTGATGTACGTATTACCGAAGCACTACCTAACTCTTTACGTGGTGACTTAATTCGTACAGAATCAGAAATGAACTTACGACGTGAAGTCGCTCCTTCAGCTATTTTAACTAAAGCTGCAGCTGCAGAGCCAAAACCAGACACTGTTAACGAAATTGGCGTAGCTACTTTCGTTCCTTAGTCACACAATTAGCGCCAGTTAACGCTGGCGCAGTACTATAGGAAGCAATTTTGAGTAATCAGTTAAAAACATTAGAGATTTATTTAGAACCTGCCGATAACAAACGCCTATCTTCTTTATGTGGCCCGTTTGACGAAAACATCAAACAAATTGAACGCCACCTAGCTGTTGAAATAATTCACCGTGACAACTTTTTTAAAGTAACCGGTAAACTACACAACTGCGCCGGCGCTGTAGAAATCTTAAAAAACCTTTATGTTGATACTCAGCCAGTTCGTGGTGTTTTAGGCGAAATAGAACCCGACGCCGTTCATTTAGCTATTACCGAATCAAAAGCTTTAGAGCAAGATGCATCCAGCAGCGCTTATGGCAAAGAAATGGTTATTAAAACCCGCCGTGGTGTTATTAAACCACGTAACGACAACCAAGGTGTTTATGTGGCTAATATTTTAAACCACGACATTACCTTTGGTATTGGCCCTGCAGGTACTGGTAAAACTTACCTTGCAGTTGCAGCCGCCGTCGACGCTCTTGAGCGCCAAGAAATACGCCGTATATTACTAACGCGCCCTGCTGTAGAGGCTGGCGAGAAGCTTGGCTTTTTACCTGGCGATTTAAGTCAAAAAATAGACCCATACCTGCGCCCTCTTTACGATGCTCTTTTTGAAATGTTAGGTTTTGAAAAAGTAGAAAAACTCATCGAAAAAAATATCATCGAAGTCGCACCGCTTGCTTACATGCGCGGACGTACTTTAAACGATGCCTTTATTATTTTAGATGAAAGCCAAAATACTACCGCCGAGCAGATGAAAATGTTTTTAACCCGTATAGGGTTTAACTCAAAAGCGGTGATTACAGGCGATATTACACAGGTCGATTTACCTCGTGGGACACGCTCAGGCCTTCGCCATGCAATTGAAGTACTTGATGGCGTAAACGAAATTAGCTTTAACTACTTCAAAGCCCACGACGTAGTACGTCACCCTGTTGTAGCACGCATAGTTGAAGCCTACGAGCGAAACGACGAAAGCGAGCGACTTAAGCGCATTGAAAAGCAAAATGCAAAAGACGCACTCGCTGCTCTTCAACAGCCTACTACTAAAGAGTAATACTTTGACAACCGAACTTGATTTACAAATAGCCTGTGAGTTTGACAACCTCCCAAGCGAAGAACAATTTTCACTATGGGCCGACAAAGCCCTTAGCCAATACCGTGACGAGTCCGAACTCAGTATCGTTATTAGCGACGAAGCGCAATCGCAACAACTTAATAACGACTATCGCGGTAAAAATAAACCGACCAACGTACTGTCGTTCGAATTTGAAGCACCACCAGGCATAGATATTCCTTTGGTTGGTGACTTAATTATTTGCCCAGCCATTGTATTAGCTGAAGCAATTGAGCAAGAGAAGTCATTTCATGACCACTTTGCTCACATGGTTATTCACGGATGCTTGCATTTGCTTGGATTTGACCATATAAAGAGTGAAGACGCTTTAGAGATGGAAAGCATCGAAAAGCAATTACTTGCAGAGCTAAACATAGCAGACCCATACCGGGACGATATTTAAATTAACGGAGCAATTAGACGCAATGAGCGACGGTAACTCGCAATCTAGCCAGGGTTCTTCTGGCAAAACGTGGTTGGGCAGAATAGCCCAAATGTTGCAAGGGGAACCCCAGAATAGAGAAGAGCTGGTCGAAGTTATTGCCGATGCGCAAGAACGAGACGTAATCGATCCAGAAACAAAAGAGATGATAGAAGGTGTGCTTGGCGTGTCTGAGCTTAAAGTGCGAGACATAATGGTCCCGCGCTCACAAATGATCACTCTTGAGATCGACAGCCCGCTTGAAGAACTAATTCCAATGATGGTTGACTCAACTCACTCACGTTTTCCAGTGGTGATTGAAGACAAAGATCATGTAGAAGGTTTTTTACTCGCTAAAGATTTATTGCCACTGATCTTAAATAAAGACGAGCATTTACCATCAATACGCGATTATTTACGCCCAGCAATGGTAGTACCTGAAAGCAAACGTGTTGATACATTGCTAAACGAATTCCGTCAGCAACGCTACCATATGGCTGTTGTTATTGACGAATACGGCGGCGTATCGGGCTTAGTAACGATTGAAGATATTCTTGAAATAATTGTTGGCGAAATCGAAGATGAGCACGACGAAGAAGAAGAACATCAAGATATTCGTCAACTTGCTAAACATGTCCACGTAGTGCAAGCACTCACTCCTGTAGATGACTTTAACGAGCATTTTAAAACAGGCTACAGCACAGACGAAGCCGATACTATTGGCGGAACTGTACTGCACGCATTTGGCCATATGCCAAGCCGTGGTGAAACGATTGACATAGAAGGTTACCAATTTAAAGTAACCAACGCCGACAATCGTCGTATTTTGCAACTGCAAGTCACCGTTCCTAAGGCTGATGATAACGACAGTGAAGAAACTGCTAACTAGACTTACCCTATTAGCAAAAGATAAAAAAGCATGGCTCGCACTCGTTGCGGGCCTTGTTTTAACTTTTGGCTATGCCCCTTTTGAAATTTGGCCCATCGTATTTATTAGTCTTGGCGCCATAATTTTTTGCATTAATCCCAATAATACCGGTAAAGCACACGCAAAAACCGGTGCTAAATATGGCTTTATATTTGGCCTAGGCTGGTTTGGTGCAGGTATAAGCTGGGTACATGTTTCTATTGCCACCTTTGGCGGTATGCCGCTTATAGCGTCGCTCTCGTTAATGGCTTTTTTGTGCTCATACTTAGCATTATTTCCCGCACTTGCCTTTTGGGCAACTACACGCTTTGCCAGTGGCCCTAAAAGCTTTGGCGCATTATTAATTGCCTGCTTTGCAATTAGTGAGTATTTACGTGGCACCGTACTTACCGGTTTCCCGTGGTTAAGTTTTGGCTACACACAAACCGACGGACCTTTAAGGCTGCTTGCCCCTTATATTGGCGAGTTTGGCCTAACCCTCGTGTGTATCGCGATTGGTTTTGCACTTTATCGCTTAACCCAAAAAGACTTTAAAACCCCGGTGGTTACTGCGACAGCTGTTGCGCTTATTTTTACAGGCGCAAATACCACAGGCAGCATTCATTACACAAATAAAAACATGTCAGTATTGCTCGTACAAGGCAACATACAGCAACACCTGCGCTTTGAGCCAAGTGAGTTTTGGACCACAATGAGCAAATACCAAGACATGACACGCCCACATTGGGATGCCGACTTAATAGTATGGCCAGAAGCCGCAGTTCCTGAAATAGAAATGCTTGCTGATTCCTACCTAGCCAATTTAGACAGTGCAGCCTCGTTTAATCAAACCGCCCTTGTAACCGGTATTGTTGACTACCAGCGAGACACCAAAAATATATTCAACACACTTATTGTGGTCGGTAATAAAGAACGTGGCGACGAGCATGGGCATTATCATTACCTTGATAAAAACCGCTATCAAAAACACCAGCTATTACCCATTGGCGAATTTGTGCCGTTTCAAGACTTTTTGCGCCCTATCGCCCCATTATTCGATTTGCCTATGTCATCGTTTACCCGTGGCGACAAAGTGCAAAACAACTTACGCGCCAATGGCTATAACTTACTCCCTGCTATTTGCTACGAAATTGTTTTTGCCGACTTAGTACGCGGTAATTACAAAAGCGACTCCGACCTACTCTTTACTGTAAGTAACGATGCCTGGTTTGGCGACTCTATTGGGCCTTTGCAACATATGCAAATAGCCCGCATGCGCGCGCTCGAACTACAACGCCCTCTAGTGCGTGTTACTAACAATGGTGTAAGCGCCGTATACGACCCCATAAGCCACACACAACAAACCATGCCTCAGTTTGAAGCTACCATATTGAAAGCCAACATTAAGCTCATAAAAGGCGACAGCGTGTACAGCCAATACGGAAACATATTTGTGTGGGGATTGGTGTTTTTGATGGGGCTTGTTGGGTTTGGGGTTAGGTTGAGAAAGTGAATTAAAATTAATAGCTGTCGGTGGACAGCTATTTAAAAAAGTGTTTATTGTTGGGTTTCGCTTCGCTCTACCCAACCTACGCAAATTTACTTTTTAATCTAGCCTATGCTAAAAATATAACGAGCTTCGTTCTATTTTTAATGCTTGGTGTTGCTCAATATCAGGTTTAAAAAGTTAAACTCGACTGAAATTTATAATTGGATTTTGACAGATAAACTCACCACCTTTAACGGCATACATCAATACAATATTGAGATTGAGCCTGAATGCCGACCGACTTTAACTTTATCGGTATGCGACTTTATTTCACTTACTTGCGGGAGTTTAATTAAGTATCAAATTTAAATGAGGTTAGCATACAGCATAGTAACATTTTATCGTAACCCGACTATTGGCGTCCTCGCTCCCAACTAAATAACTTTTTAGTCATAACTACTCGTTATGCTTTTTGCTTTCTATGGGGGTAGTTTACAGCAACTATCAAAACCACTTAAACTTTAGCTTTGCTGAGTGTACTCTGCTCACCTGTGGCCTCAGTAGATTACAATGAATATCAATATAGCTACTTTTATTTGGTTCTATAAAAATATCATCGCTTTTACCTAAACAATTACCAACAAACTTTCCGTTTTTATCGAATGTAGATGCTATAACACCACCTGCATATATGCTTTCATTGGTGATATTTTTTAACTCGGCAGTTATTCTTACTCGCCCATTTTCTTTAAAGATATCAGAAAGGGTAAGTTTATAATCACTATTTAAGTCGTCAGTGCCCTCCAATGCTTTATTTGATACCTGCTCTTTAAAGCCACTATCAACTTCTGCGGCTATTGTTAGCGCGTACACACTGATACCACCGAGTGTTGCTATTACAAACCCTATCCCCCAAAAAAAGCCCTTTATAGCCTCATTAAAATTATTACTCATTTAATTCCCTTTTAATTTTTCACTACTAAATTTCGTTAACAATATACCCAAAATTACTCCTTTCACTAACCTAGTATATAAATTAAGACTTATTTTTGTAATAAGCTTTTTAAACCATAGTACCAACTAAGCGCTGCCACCGTGCCATGAGTTTCTTCTTCAAAGTAACGTTGATTTATATATAAACTGTTACTCGGGTGCGCTTTTAGTTTTTTAGCAAGCTCTAAGCCCCATTTATAATTAGCCTCTCCAATTTCACCAAAAGCTGCATTATTAGCAAAAGTAAAATATACATTGCCTTTAAGCTGCTTATTTATAAGCTGTTGCTCGTCAAAATAACGATTGAGATAATTATTATCCCAAAGGTAGGTTGCATCAATAATTAAGTAATCAGTAAATAAAGAGTGATTTGTAAGTAAAACATAACTTGCGAACAAGCCGCCGAAAGATTCCCCAATTAATACCTGCTTATTTGATGTACGGTAATTTTTATTAATGAAGGGAATAAGTTCTTTTTCAAAAAAAGCGGTGTAGTTTGCGGCATTGCCAATGTTTTCAAATTTTTCGAGTAGCTTGCCGTTAAAAGTCCAATCGATATTGGTAGGGGTAAAGTCGCGCTCTCTTATCGCATTTTTACTATTAGGAACAGCGACAATAATTGCTTGTTGAATTTGTTTTTCTAGCCGCTCAGTACTGAGTGCTTCAACAAGCCCCGCTAAGGCTTTTAAATGGGTTGGGTCGCCATCAAGCAAGTAAATAACAGGATATACTAGTTCGAGGTTTTGCTTGTAGCTTGGCGGTAAATAAACACTATAACTGCGCTGCTCACCTAAAATAATAGACTTAAGCTGATGTTTTTTTGCTAACACAATATTTTCTGACGCATACGAAGCAGTAATAAAATACAGATAACTAAACGCCATTAATAAAGCTTTCATAACCATCCTTGTAATTAATAAGAGCAAACTTAACTTTTTACAGTCTCTTCTACCGTTTCAACATTTACAACTTGATTCAAGTTACCTTTAATAACCACAGTGGCTGATATTTTATCTTGAATGGCTTGTCTGTTTGGATCCCAATATATCTGTAAAAACCCTAACAAGCCTGTGGCAAAGCCTGCACCGTAGCCGCCGTAGCGACCAAAACAATCTAATAATCCTAATGGCTCACCGCTTAAGGCAACCACACGAATATTACATACCTTTTTACCCGGTGTTTGGCCGCGCCAAAGTAACGAGAACAACGTAAAGTAAACAGCAGCCCAGCCAAAACCTAAGCCCAAGTCTTGAATAATGCCTTTGCTCCACTGCAAAATACTATTTGTGCTTGTTTGTGCAGGTTTTTCTTCTATTAACTGTGCAGGCTTTATTTCGTTATTTTCACTGAGCACTAATAATTGTAAAAGTACGGTAGCAAGTTGTGGGTTTTGTAGGTCGTCCATTTCTGCTAATTTGGGAACTTGCCCAATTAAATTATCAAGCGCGTTTCGTTGACAGGGTTGCTCACAGCTGTCATCGGCTGTTTGCGCTAAATAAGTATTTAGCTGTTGTTTTTCTGTGGCGGTAAGCTGAATTTCATCTTGTATTTTTACGCCCTGAACAGCTAAACCTTGATCAGTGTTATCGTCTTCTAGGTAATCAATGCCAATTGAAAGCACAGTAAGTGCGCTTACAAATAAAATACTTGCTGCCGTTATTTTTAAGATTCTTCGCCACACATTCGACATTTTTGGAAGGTATTGCTGTGCTGTACCTTTATAAAAAGCCATTGCAGCAACAAATGCTATTAAAGCAGCGCTAAGTTTGGCTGCTAAAAATATCAGTGCAACATCAATAATAATCGCTAGTGCACGCTGAATAGGTGTAGCTAAAGGCAAGCCCAGTAAAGCGCTGTCAATTTTAAAAGCGTAGGGTGTAATAACTTCTCGGGTTTCAGAATTTGATAATTCTAATTGTTCTATTTCTGTGGCTTTCATTTATTTTCTTGTTATTAAAATAGGTAACCCGGTTAACTTACGCGTTTTTTATTTTTTGCTCAAGGTAAAGCTATTAGAATCAATGCACAAAAAAGGGCTGCATAAAATGCAGCCCTTCATGTTTTTACTCAATGTTTATTACTTACTAGCAATTATACCGTTGGATAATCGGTATAGCCTTGTTCTGCGCCACCAAATAAGGTGTCGGGGTTGTGGCTGTTAAGAGGCTTGCCTTGCTTTAAGCGTGCTGGTAAGTCTGGGTTTGATACAAACGGGCGACCAAAGCCAATCATGTCGGCCCAGCCTTCGCTAAGTGCTTCGTCTGCGCGCTCTTTGGTGTACTTACCTGCGTAAATTAATACACCACTGTAGGCTTTGCGAATCGATTTTTTAAATTCAACACTCATTAAAGGTGCGTCATCCCAATCGGCTTCGGCTATATGCATGTAACCTACACCGGCTTTATTTAATGCCTCAGAAACCGCTAAGTAAGTTTCCTCAGGGTTTTCGTCTACTGTGCCATTAAGGGTTGTTAACGGGGCTAGTCTTACGCCTACTTTGCTGCTACCAATT
Source organism: Pseudoalteromonas sp. SWYJZ98 (assembly GCF_015864495.1). Lineage (NCBI taxonomy): Bacteria > Pseudomonadati > Pseudomonadota > Gammaproteobacteria > Alteromonadales > Pseudoalteromonadaceae > Pseudoalteromonas > Pseudoalteromonas sp. SWYJZ98. Next base: position 10,520 of record NZ_JADYXA010000008.1, read on the forward strand.
TCGTCGCTAACAGCATGTACCACTTCAATTAAAAAGCGTATGCGGTTTTGCACACTGCCACCATATTCATCGGTGCGAGCATTTGACTCTGAGTCTAAAAATTGATTAATAAGGTAACCATTTGCAGCATGAAGCTCTATGCCATCAAACCCTGCATTAACTGCATTTTTAGCTGCTTGGCGAAATTCGCCTATGACATGCGTAATATCTTGTTTGCTCATTTCGCGTGGGAGTTGGGTGTCTACAAACCCCGGTGCGCCGTTTGTATCTACAAATACTTTTACGTCTTTTGCGGCAATGCCCGAGGCTGAAATAGGCTGCACGCCACCAGTGTTGTCACTGTGGGTAACACGGCCAACATGCCAAAGCTGAGCAAACATCACTCCACCAGCGCTATGTACTGCGCTTGTTACTTTACTCCAGCCTGCAACTTGCTCATTTGAATAAATACCCGGAGTCCAAGCGTAACCTTTACCAAGCTCACTAATTTGTGTGCCTTCGCTTACAATTAGTCCGGCACTTGCGCGCTGTGCGTAATATGTTGCCATTAAGTCGTTAGCTATATCGCCAGGCTGTGTTGAACGCGAGCGAGTCATTGGGGGCATAACAATACGGTTTTTTAATGTTTTACCTGCAAGTTCTATTGGTTCAAAAAGTAATGTCATAATGCCTCCTAAGTTTGATTGCGCTCATAATAACGTAACCAAGCACATGCAAAAACAACAAAAACTGCAAAATAGTTTTGTTGTATCTGCAATAAAGCCACAAAGTAAAACACATTAACTTTAGGTGAACTAAATGTATTTTATTGACTCTTAACAGCACTATTAAGTTGAGGGTTTGATGTGAATAAAGGGAATGCATGGCCGTGGGTTATCTCGTTGTGTATACACGCTATTGTGTTGTACTTTTTGTTTTCGCAATCTATTAAAGTTGCGCCGCCAAAGGAGGAAAAAAACGCAATAATACAGGCCTATGTTACGGTTAATTTAGCAAGCCTACCTAAGCTAAGCTCAGTTGTTACAACAACCAATGCGCCTGATATAAAAACTGTAAACACTAAAACTGATGCACCAAATTCAGCGACCTCTAACACTACACCTATAAAAAAAGATTCTACAAAAGCCAAAGTAAGGGCAACTAAAAAAACGCAAGCCAAAACCATCACGTTACCAAAGGCACAAACAGAGCTTAAAAAAGCCTCTGTAAAACCTGTTGGACCCCTGGTAGCCGCGCCTTCAGAGTCTATAACAAAAGCCTCTCAAACATTTAAAAAGCTAAATCCATACGCGCCGCTATTTGGCACTCCTGTAAATAATATGACTCATAAAAAAATGGTCTCCTTTGGTGAAGATAAAAGCTCTGGAAATGAAGAAATAAACAATAAGCCCACAATTAAAACACCAGTAAAATCTGATAATTCAGAAGTTATTAGCCAAAATACAACAGGCACACGACGATTAGAAAAATTTAATGGTAAATGCTATTTAATTGATACTTCCACCGTATTTGGTAGCAATGGTATGCCTCAAGGTAGCGGTAAACCCTGCCCTGAGGATAAAACTGATAAAGAAATTATATTTGAAAAAATCATGAAAAAATGGAGCCGTAAAAATAATTAGCTTTAAATAAGTGAACAGATAATATGTTTATCCGTATTGATAAGCTTAAAGTAATTAGGAGTAAGCCATGATCACCAAACAACTATCCTCACTTTTTGTATTTAATTTATTAGTTGTAAGTGCACAAGCGAATGCAAACCAGCGCTGGTACGTTATTAACGACTCAGTAATGGGCGGTGTATCTAATAGCCAAGTAACACAAACTCAAGAAAGTTTGCTTTTTACAGGCAATGTTTCGCTTGATAATAACGGCGGTTTTGCATCAATACGTACAGAGCTAAATACACAAAGCCAAAATACTAAAGCTATAGCGCTGCGTGTTAAAGGTGATGGACAAACCTATCAGCTTAGGCTCAGAACTACCAATTACCTTAATGGCGCAGCGTACACTCACTCATTTAAAACAGTAAAAAATGAATGGGTAGATATAAAACAGCTAGGCTTTATGATTGCAGGCAAGCAAGAAGGTAAATTTAAACTTGAAGTGGGTAAAATTGAGTTTAAAAGCTAGCTTCTCTTATATTTAGCTTTAAGCTAAAAACTTTTCAAGCTCAACACCTTCAAACGCTTTAGGACGACGGCCACGGCCAGTCCATTCAATAGTCTCACCATTAAGTTCCATACGGTACTTAGGCTTAACTTTGGTGCGCTTGTCTGATGCTCCATCTTGTAAATCTTCTAGCGTAAGTCCTTTTTCTTTTAAAAGATCCAAAACTTCCTGTTTCGCTTTTTGCTGCTGGGTATATTTTGAAATTGCATCATTGATAAGCTGTTGAGCTTTTTCAAGCTCTGTTAATGATGCTGTTTTAATAAAAGATCGGACTTCTTTCATTTGTATCTCACTAAATAAGTAAATCAAGTTTGATAGTATTGTAATTTAATACGTTAGAACAAACCAAGTAATACTTTAAATTACTATGTTATATTAAATTTAAGTCAAATATTACAAATCAACTGGCCTCATAGCCTGTGTTAATGTTGGATCAGAAAACTGCCACTGCATATCTCTTATAAATCTTTCAATTTCAGTTGGATCGACAATAAATCCGCAATTGGAATCTTGATTTCGGCAACCCATTCCAACTACATTTGAACCCGTAGGTTTGCCTGGAGCAGGTATATATCTCAGTGCAGCTAGTAATTCATCGAACATGTCGTTTAACGATTCTGATTTAACTTCAATCCTCTCAATTGATAAGTTAGGATCTGTTTGTGGCAATTTTATACCTAAAGAGATCAAACGAAGATTAGACTCTTCTACAAAATATGCTGACTTTTTATAATACTCAACAGCTTTTTCTTGGTTATTTTCCTCTAATTCATAATACTTTGCTAAAACAAACTGAGCTTTATGATAATCATCATTGGACGCAGCCTCTAAATAAGTCTTACCTTTTTTATAATCTTTATCAATTAGCTTACCATCAATATAAAATAGACCTAAAAAGTAATTTGCTGCAGTAACGTCATTTTTAGCAGCCCACTCTAACCAATTAATTCCTTTTTTAACTTCAACATTTCCACCTTCACCATTTAAATACATTAACCCTAGTTTAAATTGGGCTGTGGGACTTCCATATTTCGCACTATTCAAAAAATAACGTCGTGCCTTACTATGATTTTTTTCTATACCATACCCTTTGTAATAAAATGTCCCTAATACCTCCGTCGCCTGTGGAATATCTTTGCGCGCATATTTTTTAAAATCTTTAAAACGTTGCTTACATACTTTTGTATCGCACTCAGTAATTTCTTCTGAACGGCCATTTTGACTAAACAGTAATACACTGAAAATGAGCAGTAACTTTACTATCGCTTTCATATTTCCCTCTTTATAAGAATTATATCCATTAATCAGTCTTAAACTCTATAAAATACTAAGTTTAAATTATATACAACATTTAATATAATCAATAATTAAGGTATTTCCAACTTTAATTAAAAATAAAAAGTTAAATACAGAAGCTTTGAGAGCTCTTGAATAGCTCCTTGGCTATGTGAGAGGCGAATTACTTTGAGAAATTCAGGTTTTTTAATGCAAACTTCTAGCTCACTCAAAATTATTAATAACATCAAACCTATTAAGTAGAAAAACTCGTAGACTTGCTTCCTTTATCGCTCACCTAAGAAACTTATAAAATGACCAGGGTTGTTACTTTAAGGTAAAGAAGGCTGACATTAGAATCAACAGTTTGATTTTTGATCTGCATAGTTATTGATAATGACAAAAAGCTGATAATAAATCTCATTTATAAATTCCACTTAAAGAATATTCTATATAAAGTTATTAACGCATTAGCATAAGTGATAAATCAATTCAACTTACATTGAGCCAGTTAACCAAGGCTTCCTTATATACTTATTGCTAGGTTAGTTAATCGAAAAGAAAATCATAAGTATACTGACCTTGATGACAGAGCCAATGCGTTACCTATCAGCCGAATATTAGCAACTTATATAATAATTGGTCATCAAGAAAAAGCATTATATGCTTGATAATCTATTAATATTAAGAAGTTTTTTACATACAGATAATGGGGTGCACAACACACTTAAGGGAGATTTCTTACGGTACCAACTGAGTTTTATTAGTCGTTTATTTAAAATAATAAGGTTAGTATATTCCTTAGTAGCGGCAATAATACCTAGTTATTTTATGCGACCACAGAAAGCTTACTTTTACGGCTTTTAGGAGAGGAAGTTTCGTCAGAATCAGCCAAGCCCTGAAAGCAATGGTATACCAGAAACAAAAATGCCGCTCACCTTAAGTGAACGGCATTACTAAATAAATTCTGCATTTGGTTACTGCTATCAGAATTTTATAGTATAGCTAACTCTATAGTCACGACCGTAGTTGTTGTACAACTCAGGGTTTGTATATTCACCCTTAGAATTTAGAACTGGATCTTCATCTGTTAGGTTATTAACAGCAAGACTGATCGAGCCTAAATCACCTGCATCATAGGTATAGTTAAGATTATGAACCAACCAGCTATCTAAGCGACCAGTCTGAATTAATACACCATCTTCATTTGGAATTTCATTTTCAGATGTTGATGCTGTGTAAGACATATTCCATGCAACACTGTGCTCATCTAATGACCAACTTATCGTTGTATTCGATTTATAATCCGGCTGGCCACTCCAATCCGCTGTATTATAGACCCTACCTCCAACTTCTTCCTCATAAGAAAAGGTAAAGCTGTTGACAGAGTTAAAGCGGAACATACCTACATTAGTATCAATATTACCATACAGAGTTAAATCTAGACCTTCAATTTCGAAACCATTACCATTGAAATATCCCGTACCAGCTTCTAGTAAGCGACCATTTTCAGCACGGATTAGATAAAAGGTCTCATTAGATGTATCTGACCCAGGTAAGAACGAAGAAATTAAGCCTGCCGACTCATCTGATAATAAACTTTGAACGGTTTTAGTTTGTATTACGTCATCGATTGATAAATTAAAGTAATCTACTTTAACGCCAAAGTTTTCAACAATATCCCAAGCAACTCCAAAGTTTAAGTATTCTGAAGTTTCTGCGCCTAAATCAGGATTAGATTTATAATATGTATCAACTTGCTGATCTGATGTACTTCCTTGAGCAAAATCTGTTGCATCCTCAGCGCTAAATGTTGTTGCAGCATTTAATTCATCTAAACCTGGAGCACGGAATGCCTCAGAATATGAAGCGCGAACAACAACAGTATCCGTTGCCTGCCAACGAATTGAAGCTTTTGGTGCTAAATTATCGCCAAAATCTGAATAGTCATCATACCTAACAGCTAAATTTACTTCAACTGAATCTGAAACCGGTAGAGCCGCTTCGTAGAAAAAGGCTGTTATATCACGCTCCCCTCTAGCACTATTACCGGCTGAACCACCGATTAGTCCTGCCTCAGATTGACCATCATAAATGTCGGCATAAGTTTGCTCTAAATACTCAGCTCCAAAATAATGTGCTACATCGCCACCTGGTAATTCAAATAAATCAAAGCCAAAACCTGCGTTAATTTGATTAAATGTTGATGATGAATTTTGTAAAGTGGTAGCTTTCATATTAGCTACACCAACGTCTGATGTAAGAGGAATACCATTCGCTTCGTTATGTGCAAGCCCACCATAACTCAGGTAATAGGTGCCAACCGATTTGTTATCAGCTTTATTTGTATGAAAATAAATATCCCAAGTAGCATTGTTCCAATCTAAATCTCCGCGTAAACCAGTTAAATAATCTTGGCTATAATCATCTACATTACCATCACGCGTACCTAAATCAGCCCAGCGCCATAAACCTAATGCTCCATCTTCGCCATAAGGATTTACTGGGTTATCAGCACTCAATGATGCCCATTGTGCAGCAGCCGGTGCGTAACGGCCGAATGAACTATTTTGTACAAACATTGCACGTCCGTACCACTCAACTGAATCACTTAACTCATAATTTGAGTCTATGTAAACTGTATTACGATCAATAGAAGCTTTATTATAAGATACATTAGCGTGCGCATACATGCAGTAATTAGAGCCTGGTGCATAATCAGTATCTGCTGCTATTTCTTTAAACGCATCGTCACCATATTTTGCAGCTTGATCTGCACAAATTGGAGATGCTTGTGCCTCAGAATAATCAGGTGATAAAACTGTTGCGCCATACCAAGACCAGCCTACAGTTTCATCATATGCTTGAATAGTACCATCACCATCACGGTCGATTAGTTGTGGTGCTGTATAAGATCTGTCGCGATCAGCAATCCCCTCTCTTTTTTGATGATCGAATGCAATTGTTACATTACCTTTATCGGTAGAGTACCCTGCCGTTACAGAAAAGCCTGTATTGGTAGTACCTTCATCTTGCTCGCGATGACCGGCTTCAGCTTGAAATTGTAAACCCTCATAATTCTTTTTCATTATGATGTTTACTACACCAGCCATTGCATCTGAACCATAAGTAGATGATGCACCATCGGTTAATATTTCGATACGCTCAACAGCAGCCATTGGAATAGAATTCAAATTTGCAGATTGACCACCTAATGTAGGTGAACCAGGCATGCGTTTGCCGTCCAGCAGAACAAGAGTTCGGTTCGAGCCAGCTCCACGTAAATTGATAGTAGCTTGAGATTGAGCTGAACTACCCGAGCGCTCAGAGAATGAGCCAAAAGAGTTAAAACTACTTCCTCGTAATGCATCAGCAACAGTAAAATTACCCTCAACCTTCATATCCGCTGAAGTAATTATATTTACAGGTGATGCACCTTCAAGATCAGTTCGCTTGATACGAGAGCCTGTTACTTCAATACGCTCTACTTTATCCACTCCCGTCTCGGCAGCAAATGAACTTGCAGAAAAAGCTGCTGTTGAAGCAGCACCAAAAGCGATCGCCAAGCGAACAGCATTTGAAACTTTATTGTTTAACATTTAATTTTCCCTAGAATACTATTTTAATTGTTTTATTTTCAAAACGGTCTGTAATTAATCACAATACCTATTTCGATTTGAATAGTAGTCCCAACTTATGCAAAAGGTCAACACTTAGCTAACCAAATAAACCCCTTTATTTACAACGCTTACAACGCTCTAACGCAACAAAAAACAAACATGATGTTATTTTTGCATTATTGCAAAACATTAACTTTTGTTTTTTTTGCAAAATTAAATCTTAATAATCATCTTAAGTAAATTACTAATTTTCTTTTAGGGATGAGAAATATAGATATAAAAGTAGCAAAAAATGATGAGATAGAAGCGAACCGGAAGCACGCACAGATATCCCGATAAAAAATGCTTAGGCACAGTTTTAGGGAACAGTAGTATAAATATGCAACATACATTGTCCCTTATTCAAAGCAACATAGGAGATATGCTATCGTTATGACTGGAGCAATGTGACGCAAATAATGACTTTTATAACTCAACGATATTAAAACACTGCCCTGATTCGTTGGACTATAGAGTAAATTTGAAGTTTGCTTTCAACAACACAATTTAATAAAGCTTTGTTTAAAGAATACGAAGACGGCTGCGACTCTATCAGTTGAAGTGACAGCCTCATTAGATATGCCCCAAGATAATTATAGATGGGGAGATTTTATTGCTTTTTAACAGGTAGGGATATTAATATTAGAATAGGCTAATAAGACTTAATTTTAGCGTTTATAGCCCCTGTAAAGTGTGCCTATATACTCTTTATTTGAATCAACAAGAACTTCTTTATACACATCCCCTCTTGAAGCTAACAGTTGTTTAAGCTGCTGGGCATTCAAAGCGGCTTGCTTTAAATCAGTTAACCTATAAATCAGCCCTTCTAACTCTTGAGAAAATAGGTAATAAGCTTTCTCGAGATCTATCTTTCTATTCTTTAAAATAAAATGATAAAAATCAGTGTACCTGGTACCTTTTATTGCAAGTGGGTGTATCTTTTTTTCTAACTCCACATATTCATTAATAATAGAAATATTGCTATTAATCAGATCTTTATCCTCTTTTTTTAGTGCGCTTATTAGTTGTTTTAAAGGAACTAATAATTCACTCTGCACCCGAATTGCAGACTCTAATATTAGTACATTTGGCTTCACTATATCCGAATCCATTTCGTGACACACAATTTGATATAGACCTCCTTTCTTTAATACCCTAAAAAGCTCTGGGATACTTCTCGCTAACTCGCTATATTCGATAGCAAACTGTGTTACTATCGCATCAAATTCTGCTGTTTCAAAAGGCAAGACTTCAGCGCTTACATTAGATAAAATATTTAATGACTCTATACCGGCTACTTTTTCATTAACAATAGCTTTATCTACACCTATGACATTAAATTGAACGCTACTATTCTCTTGAATTAATCGAATAAGAGCACCATTCCCTGTACCAATATCAAGTACTTTGTCATTAAAATTTAACTTTTCAGCAAACTCCAACCAACAAGACTTTAATTTACCCGTATAATTACTCTCTATATCTTGTCCAAATGAGGTTAGATAGCCTTGAGCCCAATAATCACTCCAATAGTTTTTCATCATTATTTTGTCCTGTTCTGAGATAAGTTGAAGATTTTAATAGAGAGCCAGTGGCTCAAGTGCCGAGCTTTTTATGCACTTAATTTGATATTTTATTTCTAATAATTAAGTACAGTCTCATTTTATTGTATATAAATATTGGCTGCTAAACGAGTATTATTATACTTTTTAATGAGTTACATTTATTCAATAAAATTTAGCTTAAACCTCCTAACCATTCTCTATGCTATGCCAATACAACTGATATAAATTGTAACTAATGAGTAGCACAGCAAACAGATTCTGAGTTGTTATTTCCAGAGTCGTGCATTACTAGAGAAATCTGTTTCATATTTCTTCTTATATTTGCACCACACTCTTTATCAATTACAGAAAGCATTTTATTATGAATGAGATTTTTCATTTTCTTTTCGAGTTGGCGTTTGTAGTGGTACAGTGAGAGGTGTAAAATCTTCGTGCGAGGATTTGGACATATTAGCTTCAAGCAACCCAGTCTATTTCAGATAAAATATACAGTATTAATCATAGGCACTCTTATACTTAGGGCTTGTTATGGTAACGATGCCTTCACTTTATCTACTTCTGCTAATTTAAAGTTCTGGATATAGTCTTATTTTAGGTATGTAGTACGCGAAGTTTTTAAGTTTTTCATTTAAAAATCCTGATGCATAAACAGACATTAATACGAAGCATTTTTATAAAAAAAGGGCTGAATAAATTCAGCCCTTTTTTATTAAAAAATTAACAAGTTAAAAGTTAATTGTATAGTTGATACGGTAATCGCGACCATAGTTGTTATATAAATCAGCGTTATCGTAAGCGCCTGTAGATGTAAGTACAGGATCTTCGTCTGTTAAGTTGCTTACTGATAAGCGAACTGTACCATAAACACCTGCGTTATAGCTGTACGTAAGGTTATGAATCAACCAATCTTCAAGTTCACCATCTTGCTCTAAAATACCATCTTCATTTGGTGCTTCATTCTCAGAAGTAGATGACGTGTAGTTCATGTTCCAAGCTACACTATGGTCGTCAAGCGCCCAAGTTAATGTAGTATTAGATTTGAAGTCAGGTTGACCACTCCAACCAGCAGTATTATAAACTCTACCGCCACGCTCTTCATCGTAAGATAATACAAAACTATTTACAGTGTTCATGCGGAACTCACCAACACTAGTATCGATATGACCGTAAAGAGTTAAATCTAAACCTTCAATCTCAAAACCATTGCCGTTGAAGTAACCAGTACCAGCTTCTAATAAACGACCAGTTTCTGAACGTATTAAGTAAAAAGTTTCATTACTTACATCAGAACCAGGTGCGAAAGCAGTTATTCTGCCAGCCGCTTCATCCGATAGAAGACCTTGAACAGTTTTAGTTTGAATAACGTCATCAATTGATAAATTAAAGTAATCAGCTTTAACACCGAAGTTCTCAATCACATCCCAAGCTATACCTAAGTTAGTGTATTCTGATGTTTCAGGACCTAACTCTGTATTTGATTTGTAGTATGTATCAATTTGCTTAGACGATGTATCACCTTGAGAGTAATCAATCGCTGATTCAGCACTAAAAGTAGTAGCGGCATTTAATTGGTCAAGACCTGGTGCGCGGAAAGCTTCAGAGTAAGAAGCACGTACTACAACAGTATCCGTTGCCTGCCAACGAGCAGATATCTTAGGAGCAACATTATCACCAAAGTCAGAGTAGTCATCGTAACGTACGGCAATGTTAACTTCTAGAGAATCTACTACTGGCATTGCAACTTCATAAAAGAAAGCGGTAATGTCACGATCACCAAGCGCAGAGTTACCTGCAGAGCCGCCTATTAAACCAGCTTCTGACTGACCATCGTAAATATCAGCATACGTTTGCTCTAAAAATTCAGCACCAAAATAATGCGCTACCGTACCGCCTGGTAATTCAAACAAATCAAATCCGATGCCGGCATTGTATTGATTGAAAGTAGAAGATGAGCTTTGTAGAGTTGTTGCTTTCATATTTGCAACACCTTCATCAGAACCTAAATCAATTCCATTTGCTTGGTTGTAAGCTAAGCCACCGTAGCTAAGGTAATAAGTACCTACAGATTTGTTATCAGCTTTATTGGTATGGTAATAAACATCCCAAGATGCATTATTCCACTCTAAATCACCGCGTAAACCCATTAGGTAGTCTTGGCTGTAATCATCAACGTTACCATCGCGATTACCAATACCTGCCCAACGCCAGTAACCAGTTGTTTCTTCATCATAAGGGTTTGCTTCATTGTCTGCAGCTAAATTATTCCATGCTGCGGCAGGTGGAGCATAACGACCAAATGAGCTATTTTGAACAAACATAGCACGGCCATACCATTCTATATCGTCATTCAATTCATAATTTGCATCTAAATAAACAGTATTACGGTCGATAGAAGCTTTATTATAAGATACATTTGCGAAAGCAAACATACAGTAAGTAGAGCCTTCACTGCCCCAGTCATTGTCAGCTGCAAACTTACGGAAAGTATCCTCACCGTACTCTGCTGTTAAGTCGTCACATATTGGTGATGCTTGAGCCTCTGAAAAATCAGGTGAAGCTACAGTCGCACCGTAGATAGACCAACCTTTAGTCTCTTCGTATGCCTGAATTACGCCATCACCATCAAGATCTGTTGCTGAAGCTTTAGTATAATCACGATCACCATCAGATATACCTTCGCGTCTCTGGTGGTCAAAAGCAAATGTTACATTACCTTTATCTGTAGAGTAACCAGCGGTTACCGAGAAACTAGCTGAAGTTGTACCTTCATCTTGATCACGGTGTCCTGCTTCGCCTTGGAACTGAAGACCTTCATAGTTTTTCTTCATGATGATGTTAACAACACCAGCCATTGCATCAGAACCATAAGTTGAAGATGCGCCATCAGTTAAAATTTCGATGCGTTCAACAGCAGCCATTGGGATTGAGTTCAAATTTGCTGATTGACCACCAAGTGTTGGTGAACCCGGCATGCGCTTACCATCTAATAAAACTAACGTTCTGCTAGAACCAGCACCACGTAAGTTAATAGTAGCTTGAGATTGTGCAGAGCTACCTGAACGCTCTGAAAATGAACCGAATGAGTTAAAACTGCTGCCTCGAAGTGCATCAGCCACAGTGAAGTTACCTTCAATCTGCATATCTTCTGCTGTAATAATGTTTACTGGCGAAGCACCTTCTAAATCTGTACGTTTAATACGTGAACCAGTAACTTCAATTCGTTCTACTTTTTCTACGCTATCTTCTTCTGCAGCAAACGAGCTTGCCGAAAATGCAGCAGTAGATACTGCACCAAATGCAATCGCTAAGCGAACTGCCTTTGAAACTTGATTATTTAACATTTGATTCTCCCTGGTGTTACAACTTTATAGAAGCAACTATTATTTAATTATTTTTTATTGCCACATGCCATTAACAGCGACCAAACAAATAGTAAACAAAAAAAACTAAAAAGCCAACCTTTGTTAATCAAACATTAACCGCAAAGAGGTTTTTTATGATATTTTTAGTGAAATAGGGGGTATCGTACGATTTACAAGCATAAAAGTGGATTGTTTAATCAAAGTCATCTAATTGTGATACTAATTAGAATAATAAAAACTGATTCTTCTTCGGATTATTTACATTTTGATTGATTAGCGGCTCTACCATATCCAAAAGCGGTACAATTTGCTTTTCTAAATAAATTGCATAGTCATAGCTATGAAGGCCTTGATACAGCTCAACTCCGCCAGTTGTGTAAACGAATGTAACAAATTCACCTCTATTAACTGTAAATTCGCTATTTTTTTTCTGATGTTTCTTAACTGCCTGAATATGAGGAGGGATATTCTTTTTATAATCGATTAAGTTTTGACCTAATCTCTTTTTAAAAATGAGTAAATGATCAAAATCACCTTGGTATAACTTTGTTGTATAGTCTTTAACAAGGTCATTTATATTTAAATTTCCATCGAAAAGACAAGTAAATAGATCGAACTGGAATTGTTGGGCAAGTTTAGTCCAATCACTTCTTACTGTTTCTAATCCTTTAAATACTAGTTTTGATTCGTTTAGTTTAATTAATTTACCTACGTAGCGCTTTTTAGAGCCAACTAGCTTTCCCCTTATGGTTGGCAAAAAGAAAGGGCTATAAAGAGATTCAAATTCTATTTCTAAATGACTTGTTAAGTTGTGCGTTTGTTTAATCTCGTTAATCCAATCTGCAGTTATCTTTTTAGCTAAAAACGCACCAATTTCATTACACTCATCTGGTGTTAAATCATTATCCAACTTAATAAACGTAGAATCGGTATCACCATAAATAACGCTATAGCCAAGTTCTTCTATCCATTTTTTAGTTTGTAGCATTATTTCGTGCCCTCTTAACGTAATAGAGCTCGATAACCTAGGATCGTAAAACCTGCACCCTTTTGAGCCTAAAACACCATACAAACTATTCATTATTATTTTAATTGCTTGAGAAAGCATTTGATCTTGATTGTCTTTGGCGAGCTGCCTTTGGGATGCTAAGCTTTTAACAAGCAAAGGTAAGTGATGCTTGTCTCGCGAGAATAGGGCTTCATTAAAGCCCTGCACACTGTGGTTCGGGTTTTTTAAACCTTCTATCAGTCCGAGTGGATCAATGTAGAAAGTTTGCATAATACTGGGGTACAAGCTTTTAAAATCTAAAACAATGACATTTTTATAAAGCCCAGGAATAGACTCCATTACATAACCGCCTGGGCTTTCAAATGTAAGTCCATGATCGCCCATATTTGGGGCGACATAACCGCTGCGATGCAGTAATGGTAAATACATATTAATAAAAGCAGCAACAGAGCCGCCCTTTTTTTCGAGCTCTAATCCTGTGAGCTTTGTTCTTATAATAGAAAAGTCGAGTAGCTTTAATTTATCAAAAATTTTATTTACCAAAATACAATCTTGTCGATTATATTTTGCTAAAGAAAGCTTATCTTCATTAAATTGCCTAATAATTTCCTGCAGACTATTAGCCGAATCGATTAATTTAGACTCACCCAACACTTGATTTGAAACATTAGCTAACGAAAAACTCTCAAAGCTATATGTGCCATTTTTTAAAGTGTCTATTCCATCAACCACACATCGCCCAGGGATTGATACTCGAGTAAAGTGTCCTTTGCGAACATATAAAGGCTGATTCCCTCTACCCAGTAATAACTTAACCCCGAGTGCTTCAGCTCTTTCGTGAATAACAGCAAAGTCGAACTCAATTACGTTCCAGCCAATTATTACATCAGGATCGCTAAGCTTAATAAAATGCTCTAACCCCTTTAACAGCTCAGCCTCATCTACACACCAAATAATATCAAACTCGAGGTTTTCAGCCTCTCTATCTGGCTCGCCAATCATTAAAACACAGTCTAAATTACAACCCACAAGTCCAACAGAAAACAAGACTCCACTTTCGTTACATTCAATGTCTAAAGAGAGCTTATTAAGGGTTGGGGAATATTCTTCATTCGCTTTTAATTTAGCGTCGGTTATTAATGTATAGCCATCTTGTTTAAATACATTACCCGTTATCCACGCTCCACCTTTTATAAAGCGCTCCATTAAATAGCGCTCTATTGGTCGAATATCTTCTTCAAATAATACAACTCCACGTTGCTTTAAAGCTTTAGCAGCAGAATAAAAGTGTTTGAGTGATTTGAAGTAACAGGCCGACATACCTTCTTGCTGAAAGTTTTTTAGCTCAAGACTTTTAATATTAAAGTTAAGTGATTCAGCTACTAATATTTCATTCGCTATTTCAGCATCTTTGCTTTTGATAAAAAACAGTGCATTTTCGTTAGCCGACACCGTTTTTATAGGTCCTTTATCACTACAAAACCACGCTTCGTAACATATGCCGTTTGCAGTATCATAAGCATGTGAGGAAACAATAAAACCGGCTGTTAGGTACACTATTACTAAACCTTATACATATATATGTAAGTTCTTACTTAATTCAAAATGCTTTAAAGCTATACATTCAACCAAAATAAACACTCAGAGACTTTATTTTGCTAAATTAATCTCATCACTTCTTGTAGTTACACTCTTATAACTCTAAAATCCATAGCACTGTAATTATATACATACTTTAGGTAAATCATCACATGCTATCGAGCTCACTAAAAAAAACAATTAGGCAAGTACACCAGCATGTGGCTAGCAACCTAAACGATTATCGCCCTCGTAGCAGTCAAAACTACCTTGTAGCCGAAATAGCAAAAACGCTTGCTGGCGAATACCATAAAAAGCAGCGTATTTGCGTAATTGAAGCAGGCACCGGTACCGGTAAGTCTCTTGCCTATTGTTTAGGCGCATTACCGCTTGCCTTAGCGCAAAAAAAGAAGCTCGTTATTTCTACCGCAACCGTTGCACTGCAAGAACAATTAATAGCAAAAGAACTCCCATTTTTTAAAAAGCATTCAGGCCTCGATTTTAAATTTGATTTAGTCAAAGGTCGCCATCGTTATATTTGTGCCCACAAATTACATAATGCTGTAAACGGCGATAGCCAAACACAAATGGACTTTATGCCAACGCTTACTTCACCATTGAGCGCAATGGAAACCAAGTGCTTGAATGAGTTATATAACGCTTATGTGAATAAAAAATGGCAAGGCGATAGAGACAGCTGGGCCGATACCGTACCCGACAGAGTATGGAACTTAATAGCGTGCGATAAACATTCATGCCAACGCCAAATGAAGGCCCATCAAACGTGTCCGTTTCAGCTTGCTCGTAATCAATTAATGCAAATGGATGTGCTGGTAATTAATCACTCTTTATTACTAGCTGATTTAGACTTAGGCGGCGGTAAAATTTTACCCGAGCCCGACAGCACCATTTATGTAATTGATGAAGCGCATCATTTAGCACATATAACACGCGACTTTTCATCAGCTGCTGCCACAATAAAAGGTACAATAGAATGGCTTGATAAGCTCACCAAGTTTAGCGGAAAAATGGCAAAGGTTTTAGTGGGGCAAAGAGCCATTGGCCAAAACTTTAAACTTTGCGACAGTATTAATGACGCGAATAAAGATTTAAAAGTAGTTCGCGATATTCTAGATAATGCCGATTTTGAATACTCAAAAGACGATACTTATCGCTTTGAGCACGGTGAAATTCCAGAATCGCTGCACAGTAAAGCAAAAGACATAAGCGAAGCCACGCAAGATGCGCTGCGCTGTTTAAACAAAATGCACGACACCCTTACCCAAGATGTAAGCGACGGCGACATAAAACCTTACGTTGCCGACCCAATACTAGGCGAAAGCGGTCAATACATAAACCGCTTAGAGCAACTAAACAAACTATGGTTTAGTTACGCAAAAAAAGGCGAAGGTGCTCCCCATGCACGGTGGATAAAACGTCTTGAATATAAAAGCCATCACGACCACTTATTAAGCGACTGCCCTATCGAGGTCGGTTATTACCTAAAAGATAAATTGTGGCGAGAATGCGCGGGCGCTGTTTTGTGCTCTGCGACATTAAGTGCACTGGGCTCGTTTGATCACTTTGCTTACGAAACAGGACTTGCTAAAGAAGAAGGCGTTAAATTTATTAAAGTACCTTCTCCTTTTGATTACCCAAAACAAGCCACTTTACGTATTCCGGTATCTAAAGTAGAACCTACCGATAAAGACTTTAGTGATCACCTAGCTAAAACTTTACCAGAGTACCTAAATGATAAAAAAGCGAACCTTGTACTATTCGCTTCTTACTGGCAAATGGGCCACGTAACAAAGTTTCTTAGAACAAAAGGTTTTAACTTATTAGTACAAGGTGAGATGTCGCGAGAAGCGTTGCTTAAATTACACACTAAAAATGTAGACGAAGGCAAAGGCAGTATTTTATTTGGAACCCAGAGCCTTTCGGAAGGTCTTGATTTACCTGGTAAATATTTAGAGAACCTAATAATTACTAAAATTCCGTTTGCTGTACCTACTTCGCCAATAGAAGAAGCGCAAGCAGAATTTGTACAAAGCAAAGGTGGTAACCCATTTTTAACGATTACCGTACCAGACGCCGCAAAGAAATTGGTACAAAGCTGTGGTAGACTGCTGCGAAAAGAGAGTGATGAAGGCTGTATTACTATTCTCGATAGGCGCTTAGTTACTAAGCGATACGGTAAAGCCATGCTCGACACCCTACCACCTTTTAAAAGACAAATAGATTATTAATGTTTGAACTCGCACTCGATCCAACAACCTGGGCTGTTTTATGTGCTGTTGCACTTGCCGCTGGTTTTATAGACGCTATCGCCGGTGGCGGTGGCATGTTAACTGTACCCGCTTTATTAACTGCTGGCTTACCTCCACATTTAACATTAGGCACCAATAAACTAGCAGCAAGTTTTGGCTCGTTAACGGCAAGCTATACATACTATAAAAAGAACTTATTTAGTCCTAAGTTTTGGGCAGCCTCTATTATTGCTACCGCAATAGGTGCATTGATAGGTACTGTTATTGTTGATCATTTAAGTATCGATTTTTTAAACAAACTACTCCCCGTTATTATTATTTTAGTTGCTGGCTATAGCTTATTTGGTAATTTAAGCACCACCGAAGGCGATGAACTTCCTAAACTAAACAAAGCGATGAAAATAAAACAATGGCTACAAGGTTTAGCATTAGGCTTTTTTGATGGTTTAGCAGGCCCAGGTACGGGTACTTTTTGGACTGCTTCTAATGGCATGCTTTACAAAATGAACCTGCTACTCAACTGTGGTTTAGCGCGTTCAATGAACTTTGTGTCTAACTTTATATCTTTAATTACCTTTGTTGCACTCGGCCATGTAAACTTTTTACTTGGCATAACAATGGGCTTTTTTATTATGCTAGGCGCATGGTTTGGGGCGCATTCAGCAATACGTTTTGGTAGCAAATTTATTCGCCCAGTATTTAATACTATGGTTATACTTTTAGCATTAAAACTAATTTACGAGGCTTACTTTTAATATGCATTCAATGGCTTTAGATAAACTACGTCAACAAGTTGCAACGCTAAAACAACAAGCTGAGCAATTTGATAAAGCTAAACTTTTTTCTAAAAATCGTTACATGCAAGCACAACCTAGCTTGTTTGACCGCGCAGTTTTTAGTACCAAAAGCATGAACCTAGTCGATTACGTGATAGAAATAGAAGATGAAGTTTCGAGGTTACCGCCAAGCGAGCATCGCCATGCTTATACCTACGCGCTTGAACGTATTGCAGCTCAAATACAAGCTGTATTCAATGTTATTAAATCAACGCCTATTTGGGTTAAAGAAAACAAAAGCCATTATAAACCACGCCCTAAGCAAACAGTTTATAAGCAAGCTGTGCAAAAAGTAATGCAATCATCCCATGAGCTTTACGACGAATTAAAACAAAACCATGAGTTTGAACGCCGTTTAGTACTTATGATTGAAGAGCGAAAAATGCAAATGGATAAAGCGTCGCCTGCTAAAGCACAAAAGCTTAACCTTGAAATATTAAGCACACACGCTCGATTAGGCCGCTGCAGAAAAGCAATTTCTGCCACCGAAGATAAAATTCAACAAGTCGAAAAACAACAGTTACGCTGATGCAACTTTTTTACCACCCGCTATATTCTGCTTTAACGCTTCCTGAGCGCCATCGTTTTCCAATACAAAAATATCAAAAGCTTAAAGCAGAAATTGAAGGCTTAGGCTTAACGCCCAATAATTTCACTTCACCTATAAAAGCAACGCCTGCTCAGCTTTCGCTATGCCATAATCAAACTTATATAAATAACTTTTTAAACGGCACGCTTAGCAATAAAGCCATAAAAAAATGGGCTTTCCTTATTCAAATGAATTGGTAGAGCGCACATTACTATCAGTTGGGGCAAGCATCCAAAGTAGTGAACACGCGCTAAAACATGGTTTTTCGGCTAATTTAAGTGGTGGCTATCATCATGCATACAGTAATTATGGCAGCGGTTTTTGTATTTTTAACGATCTAGCTATTGCAGCAGCACATTTAATAAATACAGTAATTATGGCAGCGGTTTTTGTATTTTTAACGATCTAGCTATTGCAGCAGCACATTTAATAAATACAGAGCAAGCCGACACTGTTTTAATTTTTGATTGCGACGTACACCAAGGCGATGGCACAGCACAAATCACTCAAAATCATGACCAAATTATTACCTGCTCAATTCATTGTGAACAAAATTTTCCTCGCAATAAGCAAGAGTCTACTTACGATTTTGCATTGCCCGCTAAAACAACCGACACTGAGTACCTCGCTACATTAGAGCAAGCACTCGATTTTTGCGTGCGCATTCATAACCCCGATATTATTTTGTATAATGTAGGTGCTGATATTTACACAAAAGACGAGTTAGGCTTGTTTGATGTATCGCTCAATGGCGTATATAAACGCGACTTTTTTACTCTCAACTTTTGTAAGCAACACCAAATCCCACTAATGTTCGGCCTAGGCGGAGGTTATCAGCGTAATTTGAGCTCACTAATTAATGTTCATAAACAACTATTTAAAGCCGCTATCGATTTATAGCAAGCCATAGTATAGACTCAGTTAAACGGATTATTTTAAAGCGGTGGGAATATGCGATTACACGAAGACATACACAACTATTACGAAAAGATTGTAGTCGAGGAAGTTATCAAACTTAAACTTGATGAAAAATATGATGAAGATGTAATGGCTGACTTTTGTTGTACGGTACTAAATCAGCTCCCGCCACGATATATTCGCTACGATGTAGATATGGCGTTTTATTTACCGCAATCAGAACGTATACATATGGAACAACGTGTACAAACCGCAATAAACGTTGCCATTAGCCAAATATCAAAAAAGAAAGAGTTAAATGACAAGTCCACTTGATCAAGCCCCTACACATATTAAACTTGCAGTAGATTTAATTATGATACTAGAGCAACACGATGTTGCTCCAGAAGAAGTACTAAAAGCACTTGAAATAGTTAAAAGCGACTTTGAAAAGAAGCAAACCGAAAGTTAGTTTTATTCAACCAACTCAATTAGATAAGTTGTTACAGTCCCTTCGCATTTCTCACAATCAACTTACATTTTGTGCTTTTAAACCCGATGCAGTTTAATAAAGGAACTATTTAATCAAATTGCTACTGTTGCTTTAATGAACCTGCAGCTACTGAGAATTTTTTCATTCTTATCGTTAATTTATTATTTTTATATGCCGGTTCCGAATATGGCTTACACTTTTTATAAACCCTGTTATTCTAAAATCCAATCCGCATAATTAAAATACTATCATGACCTTAGCAAGCTTACTGCGATTATTTTTTCTGGCCGCTATTTGGGGCGCTTCTTTTTTATTTATGCGAATGGCCGCCAATAGTTTAGGGCCTGCGGTATTAATTGAGTTTAGAGTAGGCTTTGCCGCACTCACCCTCTTTATTGTGGCGCTGTACTTAAAACGCCACTTAGCCTTTACTGAACACAAAAAACACTTTTTTATTATAGGCGCGTTTAATTCAGCTCTGCCGTTTTTATTTTTTGCTTACGCAGCTCAAACTATCAGCGCATCCACACTCTCAATTTTAAATTCTACAACACCAATATGGGGTGTTGTAGTTGGAATTTTATGGACTAAAACAAAGCCCACAAAAAGTATGGTGCTGGGTTTGATAGGTGTTGCAATACTTGTTGGGCAAAATCATTTTGTATTAAATAGCCAATCAATTTTGGCCATAGTAGCGGCATTAAGTGCATCACTTTGCTATGCCATTGCATCGCATTACACTAAAAACGCTCCTAAACTGGCCCCATTTGATAACGCCCATGGCTCAATGTGGGCTTCAACCTTTATGGTATTACCTCTTATCTTATTTATGCCAATACGAGAAATACCAAGCACCAACGTTATGCTAGGTGTACTCGTATTAGGAGTAGTGTGTACCGCACTTGCTTATATTTTATTTTTTAAATTAATCGACGATATAGGCCCTACCTCGGCGTTAACAGTCACGTTTTTAATTCCGCTATTTGGCATTTTTTGGGGGCATTTATTTTTAGATGAGAAAATAGGGCCAAATACGTTACTAGGCGCATTATTTGTAATTGTAGGCACTATGCTGGTTACTGGCTTCTTACCACGAAAAAAGCACTTAGCTAAAACAAGCTAAGTGCTTTTAATTTATACTACTTCTTACGTTAAGATTTACTGCTTATTCACTAATTTGCGATTGCTGAATAAGTAATAACAGCTCTGCAGTGGCGGTTGCATCAGCCAATGCGCGGTGATGGCTGGTTAAATTTAAATTAAAATGCGATGAGAGATTCCCCAGCGAATACGACTTTAAGCCTTTAAACGCTTTGCGCGATTCAACCACGGTGCACATTTTTGGCATTTTAAAAAAGTGCCCTGCAACCTCACACTCTTTTTTAATAAAGCCGTAGTCAAAGTTCACGTTATGGGCTACAAAAATACTGCCTGCGAGTTTATCTAATAGTGGCTGTGCTATATCGGCAAATACAGGCGCGTTGTAAACCATGCTATCGCTTATACCAGTTAGTGACGTTATAAATCCAGGTATATGGCGCTGCGGATTAATAAGAGTCGTCCAAGTATCTATTACTTTACCGTGCTGCACTTTAACGATGCCAATTTCGGTAATTCGGTTACCGCCTTTTAAGCCGCCTGTGGTTTCTATATCGACCACACTGTAAATACGGTTAGGATCTACAAACCATTTAACCGCAGCAATGTGTACTGTAAAGCCCACATTTTTTAAATTATCAATAGTGGTAAGTTGGTTGCGCCTAAGTTTGTCTCCCGGCGCTTTTACTTCTTCAAAATGTACTTGGCCATTATTAATTACCATTAAGTCGGGGTAGCCGTCTTTTAGCTGTAAATAATGTTTGCTCATGGCTGTTAAGTGCGCAATTAGCGCCTTAATAGGGCTGTTTAAAATAAGCGCCTCTAGTGGCTCTAATAAATTGCTGCGCCACCTAAACAAACCGTTAGGTTGCTCAAAGTATTGCGCTGCATGTTTGCATACTAAATTAAGTAATGCTTGCGACGTTTGGCACTGAGCTAAGCGCTCGTTTATCTGTGTTTGCTGCGCTTCATAAAAATTACCAAGCCTTAATACTTGCGGATAAATATCAAACTCATTGCATGGCGGATAAGGTGACTCCACAAATAACTCATGCCAAAATACTAAACCAAACAAACTTTGCCAAAGCGTGTTTTCGGTATTAAATACCTGCATACCTTGGCGAGTATAATAATCGTTTACGCCCTGCTCTACTTCACCTCGGTACAGTTCATCTATTTTTAGCACGCATTGGGTGTCGGCAAGCATGGCACTTAAACGCGAACGTGTTTTTTTATTAAACTTACGCATTAAAAAATCGTCAGCAAAATAAAGTAAATCATCAGTAAGTGGATTTTCGATAATGGCTTCTAATCGTGCTTTTACCCACTCTTTATTGCCAAGCCTGTATTGCTCTCTTATTTGAATTTCTTGTGCTTCGCTATCATCCGCGCACCCTTCAAGTAAACTAAAAGCAAGTTCGCTATCAACTGTTTTTAGCTGCCTATAAAGCCTAACTAATAGTTTGTTTTTTAATACAACGGCTATTGCACCATGTGCAGCTTGCTCTAAAACCTGCGACGCTAAAGCGACGTAATCGCTCTCATCTGTAATATTTTTAAATGCTAACCGGTAACGGTTTAATAAATAGTTTGATTGCGCTTCGTCAAGTGTTTCAAAACGCGACAAGCTCTCGCTGTGTCCTTCGCGCGTAGCGGTTAAGCCTAAGTCTCGCATTACAAAACGGTTTTGATGATTCACATCACCACTGCTTAGTTTGCCTGCAAATAAAAACTCAAAATACTCGTAGTAATCACTGCGGTTGTTAATTACATACTGGCTATAAAGTGGCGCAAGCTCTTGTGGGCATGCTTTAAAAAACTCACGCGCAACATCCACCAGCGCGCCTTTAGCGGCGCTCTTTTTAAAGCTTATTTGCTCACTGTAATTACTTAGCAACTCAACCAAAGAAGGTTTAGTTAAGTGCGCTAAAAGCTGCTGGTAATGCTGCTCGTTTGGCTCAAATAAAATACCCGCTTTTTTTAGCGTATAAATAGCCTGATGCGGCGAGGTTATTTCTTCATAATTAAGCGATTGCGCCTGCACTAAATAAGGCTTTCGCGAGTACACACGCGCCAACATGCATTGGCTTTGCTCATCTAGCTGATTAATTTTACTAATAAATTCGCGGTGTTTGGGCTCAAGTAAATGCATACATTTACTTGTTACAAACTCAATAAGCTCTCTAAAATGCGCTAAATAGTATTTTGCTGGTAATTCTTTTTTCATAATATCGCCACAACTGTATATAAAAACAGTATCTAGCATTTGTGCTTATTATTCAATCTTAAACTTGTAACTAAAACACGCTATAGTGAGCTTATAAAGCAAATTCATTAAAAATAAAGGACTTACCATGAGCGCGCACCCGTACGATATTTTATCACTCAATAACGGCGCAAATATTATTTTTACGCCTTGCCCTGGCACAAAAACACAAAACTTAGCGGATTCAATCGCAACATTAAAAGCGGCTGGCACTCACATGCTGCTTTCACTTATGCCTCAAAAGGAGCTTGAAAAAACAACGTACAAACAATTAATACTGAGTGCAATAAGCACGATATAACCTGGTTTCATTTACCAATAAATGACGACGAAGCACCCAAACAACCTTTTACATCAAGCTGGAACACCCACAAAACCGACATATTACAGGCCATACAACACAAACAAACCATTGCCATACATTGTAAAGGCGGCACAGGACGTACAGGTTTGGTCGCTGCGCTTATTTTAAATTCGGCAGGTTACACAAAAGAAGAAGTATACAGCCTAGTACAAGGCATTCGCCCTAAAGCGCTTAATATAGAATTGCAAAAAGAGTACTTTGAGGTGTAAGACAAAGACTGGGGAAGATTTAGCACTATGATTAGTGCTAAAAATATTTAATGTTAGTTATGGATTAGCGTTGATAAGCGAACAACTTGTTAGATTGTATTTTTAAAATAGTTTCAAAATTTTTCATCTGCAACTATAGCAGCGAGTTTTTCATGAAAACCAACAATATGCCTGGATTTAAACTTTTGAGGACTAAAAGAAATTATCTTTGCCATTTCAATTATCTCGTCAATTCCTCGGGTTAGATAACCCTCAGTTTCATCAACGCTTAAAATGATATCTCGACTATATAACCCGACAGAACCACACATCACAGATAAGAAATACTCATTATCATGCTCATATAGAGTCCAACTCCAAGGTTTTTCATCAATTATTCTCACGTATGGCCGCCTAAACATAACAAGGCTGCAGAATAACTCCAACAGCCAAATTCAATTAAATAATGAGTCCCTTCAATTAACTCTAAACATTTCAAAGCGTTAGATAATGCATTATTTGCAACTAATACAACAGACTGTTTTTCTTAAAAAGAGTAGTTCCTCGGCCTCACGCCCGTTAAGCGGATAAAAATGCTTGGCTATAATCGCCTGTTTCTATTCCGTTTAAACTACTTGTATGGTGAATTATGCATAACTGACCAAATTTTTATATCTAGATAAAATATCTGGATTTTTCCGTAGGCGCTCTTCCACATCAAAGGAGTTCCACCAAACAATAGAGTTTTGCTCTTTACGGTCCTTTTGTCGCTCTAGCATCTCGGTAAGGTCTCTTGTAATTTGAGTATTAACAACAAGCATATATCCTTCAGGCCTATAGTCAAAAATAGTATCTGCAACATCAACATCAGCCTTTCCGACAGATGATTTCTTCGAAGTACTTAAATTTGTTTTGCATTGAACAATCATTTTCCCAATTTTTATTGAATTTTCGTCTTTGGAAATTTGATGCTCGTTGTGAAGCATATTGTATTCACAGATTAAATCTCTACCATTATCACCTTGATTCGTCGGTGCAACCTTTTTGACAGAAAAGATCCATGCTTCTCTGTTTAGCAGCTCAAGAACTAAATCTTCAAATTCAGCACTTTTACTCCTGTCTGAAATATTCCACACAAACTTTTGACTACCAAAGAGAAGTTCTATTTCATGCTGCTGTCGAGCTCTAATCAATTCTTTCTCTGAATTGACGGACTCCATACCACTATTTGTGTACTTCATAAGTACATGCGAATCTGAAATAAATACTAGTTGATTCTCCTGCGGAATAACCCTGAATTCTGAGCAATCTCCTATGGATTCTAAAATTGCTTTAGCAAAGGCTTTTTCTTTTCGTGATATTGAGTTTTGAATATCGTTATGGATCTCGATTGATGATTCCACACCTTCAATACTTTTAATACCCCCTTCATTTTTTAAGACAAAACCATTTAGTGTTCGAGCTATATGAGAGCTTCTAAATATAGAAAACCCTGCAGAAAAGCTTCTGAAATAAAACCAATTAGGGTTCTTCCGTAGATTCGCTACATATGATTCATCTTCTCCAACAGCATTGACTATACTCTCTATCCATAAATCAAGCTCTGGTGATTCACTTGAAAAATCATCAGGATCAGAATCATTTGCACCAAGTATGTCTCCTTGATACATATGAAAAATGTATAAATCGAATAGAATATCGTAGAGGCACTTTAGGTCAGCTTGACTATTTTTTCTTATACGCTCATTGAGAGGTTGTGCTGGAAACCAGTACATCCCATATAATTCATCATCTATTCCACTAAATTCATTATGCTCACCTAAAAAGCGAAATGAACTATGGCCTTTGCATTTGGATATAGTGGTTAAAACAGTTGGTATGATGTCATGTAGATCCGTAACTTCCTCAACTCTTCTTTGACGGATATAAAAGTAAGGTAACATGCGATCTTCGTCGAGGTTTTCAAGTATCACCTGCCAAAATGGACAACAATCTAAGCCGATTTTAATACTGCCAGATTCAAGTTCCTCAGTACTAAATCCTAGTGCATCTATTTTTTTCAAAAAACCTTTAATCATAATACCTCATACATTAAAACCACGAAGTTCACCTAACAGCCCAGTCTACGATAATTATCGCTTATAAACCGATAATGTCCCTATATTCAATTTATTTACCTTAACACCAAATAACTACATGTAAACAATTGCATAACCTCATACCAGGTTATGCAATTGCAAAAAACCAAAAGGTACAGATCAGTAATATTGATTCAACAGCTACTTCCCATACAAAGCACATTGTTTATTGAGATTCAGTCTGCGCTATTCAAAAAGCGGTACTTAAGTTAAAAGTACTTAATCCAACGCCTTTAGACTAATACCTTTAATTTAAAGGTATTAGAACGGCTTAATTTATCCCCGCTAAATCGTTATACCTGCACAAATGTATTCAACCATAACGCTTTACGATATTATGCTCCCCTAAATTTAATTTAACTTTCAGGGCATATAATGACAACGCACACACCGCCTTCCCACTCAGCCAACACAGCTGAAAACACCTCTCTTTTTTACGTAATTTTTATCTCTGCCGTGGCTGCTATTGGTGGCTTTTTATTTGGTTTTGACTCAGGCGTTATTAACGGCACAGTGTCGGCACTCGGTAATGCATTTAATTCAAGCAGTGTAGCTACGGGCTTTAATGTAGCGTCTGTGTTACTAGGCTGTGCCTTGGGTGCACTTGCTGCGGGGCCGCTGGCTGATAAGTTTGGTCGCCGTGCAATTATGATCATCACTGCGATTATTTTTGCCATTAGTGCATTTGGTTCGGGCATTAGCGAAAGCTCTGCGGAGTTTATTTTTTACCGTTTATTTGGTGGTCTAGGTATTGGTGCTGCGTCAGTATTAGCGCCAGCTTATATTGCAGAGGTGGCACCACCAGCACTACGTGGTCGTTTAGCTACATTGCAACAACTCGCTATTGTATTGGGTTTATTTGCTGCTTTTTTAAGTAACTACTTAATTGCTGATGCAGCAGGCAGCGCGCAAAATATTTTAATGCTTGATATAGCCGCTTGGCGCTGGATGTTTTGGGCTGAGCTTGTGCCTGCTGTGTTGTTTTTAGTCGGTGTTTTGTTTATTCCGGAGTCGCCTCGTTATTTAGTGGCGCAAGGTAAAGTGGATGATGCAAAAGCGGTATTTAGTAAAATTTCGAACGACAACGTTGATGCGCAAATAAGCGATGTTAAACGCTCATTGCATAGCGATAAAAAGCCAAGTATTCGTGATTTATTTATTGATAACAGTAAAAAAGTACACCCAATTGTTTGGGTGGGTGTTGCGCTGAGTGTATTTCAGCAATTTGTGGGTATTAACGTGGTGTTTTATTACGGCTCTGAGCTTTGGCAAGCCGCTGGGTTTGATGAGTCGCAATCGCTATTTATAAATGTACTCGCAGGTACTACTAATATTGTATCAACCTTTATTGCCATTGCATTAGTTGACAAAATTGGCCGTAAACCACTGCTCTTAGTAGGCAGTATTGGTATGTTTATTAGCTTAAGCGCGCTTACTTATATATTTGGTAGTGCAGGCCTTGATGAAGCAGGCAAACTTGCCCTTAGCGATAACATGGGTACGTTTGCACTGATTATGGCTAACTTATTTGTGGTATTTTTTGGCTTAAGTTGGGGCCCTGTTGTATGGGTATTATTAGGCGAAATGTTTAATAATCGTATTCGTGGTGCAGCGCTTGCTGTTGCAGCTAGCGCACAATGGATTGCTAACTTTGCCATTACCATGACCTTCCCTATTATGCTGGCTAACATTGGCCTTGCCGGTGCTTATGGCTTTTATGCGTTATCGGCACTTATAAGCATATTTTTTGTTGTTAAATACATAAAAGAAACACGCGGTAAAACGCTCGAATCTATGTAATTTTTAAAAGCGGTGATATTAATCACCGCTTTGCTTTTACATACAATGGCGTTATTTAAGAGTGATTGTTTGGATGAGCTAAACGTTAATTAATAAATATATTTTAAACTGCTGTTAATACGTAAACGCTCCTTTTACCAGCAAGCTTTTACTACCAAAGTTTATAGCTACCGATTGCATACTTAAATATCACTATAGCTCAATACGTTAGCGAACCTTTTAACTTAAGTTAAGGCTGAATAGCAATCTACGCTCATTTATTTTAACTTTATAACCATTGCCGTATTACCTTTTATTATAACTAATCTATTTAAATTCCTTTTTAGAATATCAAAAATTAGCTATTGTCCGCCCATTCCAACTTTATGTATTTACTAAAATGAAAAAACAGTTAATTTCAGGCTTAGCTTTAACGTGCGCGTTAGGTTCGTTCAGTGCATTTGCTACTAATGGTTATTTTACTCACGGCTATGGCATGACCCACAAAGGCATGGCTGGTGCAGGTGTAGCGCTGTCAGAAGAGTTAATGTCTGGCGCTAATAATCCAGCAACTTTTTTACCTAAAGGAACAGAGCTATCACTGGGCTTAGAGCTTTTTTCACCTGAACGAAAATATACTGCATCAAAAGTAGATACTTTTTACCCTGGCGCATTTTATCTTGAAACAAAAACACAAAAAAGCGACAACACCGTATTTGCAATTCCAGAGTTTGCTATTGGCCATCAATTAAATGAAAAAGTAAATATTGGTTTATTAGTGTATGGCAACGGCGGTATGAATACCGAGTACGGCGCAGAATCCTCTCCTGAGGGGACTTTTTACGCTGGTACAACAGGCGTTGATTTAAAACAACTCTTTATTAGCCCAACAGTAAGCTATAAGTTGAATGAACAAACACGCCTTGGTGTATCCCCTATTTACGTGGTGCAACAGTTTGAAGCACAAGGGCTTGGGAACTTTGCTCCTTTTTCGCAATCACCAGAGGCGCTCACTGATAATGGTACCGATACAAGCACAGGCCTAGGCATTCAACTGGGTATTAGCCAAGATATAAATTCGTCATTAAGCTGGGGGGCAAGTTACCGCTCATCAGTGTCTATGCAAGAGTTTGATAGCTATAAAGGTTTGTTTGCAGAGCAAGGCGGATTTGATCTACCAAGTTCGTTTCAACTTGGCGCAGCCTACAAGCTTACCCCAAGTAATCAGGTTGTATTTGATTGGCAAAAAATAAATTACAGCGAAGTAAAAAGCATTGCAAATCCAGTCAATAATTTAATGTCAGCGCCTTTAGGAGCTAACGCCGGCGCTGGGTTTGGCTGGAACGATATGACTATTTATAAGCTTGGTTATCAATGGCAGCGTACATCGCAACAAAAGATTCGTTTTGGGGTGTCTTACACCGAGCAGCCTATTCCTTCTTCTCAAGTTATATTAAATATTTTAGCGCCGGGTGTTCAAGAGTGGCATTTTACTACTGGCTTTAGCCATTCTTTTACCAACAAGGTACAATTAAACGCTATGGCTTTTTATTCGCCAGCAAAAAAAGTAACGGGTGCTAACTACTTAGCGCCTAATCAACAATTATCAATCGAAATGAAACAAACCGGTTTAGGCGTTTCTATTGTTTGGGAAATTTAAAAATGATAACAGAATTCACCCCAGTATCGGCTGCAATAGGCGGGGCATTAATAGGTATAGCGTGTACGTTATTACTGGTTTTATACGGAAAAATTGCGGGCATATCAGGCATTGTTAAGTCTGTATTCGCTAAAGCAAATTCAGACTCTCGTTGGCAGTTATACTTTATTTTAGGGTTGTTGTTGGCAGGAGTGGCCGTAAGGGTATTTGCGCCATCTTTATTAGAAGGCGAATTGCAATTACCGCCTTGGCTTATTGTTGTTGCAGGGCTTTTAGTTGGCGCTGGTACAACGTTAGCTAATGGGTGCACAAGTGGCCATGGTGTGTGCGGCATGTCGCGCTTTTCTACTCGCTCTTGGGTTGCAACATGCACATTTATGCTTGTCGCCTTCATTACAGCAAACCTTGTAGGATAAATAATGAAAGCAATTATGATGGTTGTTATAGGCTTTATATTTGGCTTAGGACTTATTATTAGCGGGATGACAAACCCTGCTAAAGTGATTAACTTTCTTACCTATGGAAACCAATGGGACGCAAGCTTAATTATAGTGATGGCTGTTGCCATGCTAATAATGATGCTGACATGGTTATGGGTTGCAAAAAAAGAGAAGCCACTTCTTTCAGGAACGTTTAATTTAAGTGATTTAAAAAAAATTGATGCACGCTTAATTATCGGCTCGGTACTTTTTGGTTTAGGCTGGGGTTTAAGTGGTATATGCCCAGGCCCGGGTTTGGTTCAATTGGTATCTCTTAAAATGGAGTTTTTATTGTTTTTTGCAGCCGTCCTAGGCGGTATGTGGTTAGCCAAAAAAGTATAATATTTGCTGCCGACTAAACTCGGCAGCTACTTTACCCAAACAAAGGTACATAACTTGCTGCAATATATATAAAACTATATTGAACAGGTTTAAGTTATGCTAAATAAAGCGCTGGAATTTTCTAACAGCACACCTTGGTTAAGCGCAGCACCCTCCCTTTTACTTATAGCTATACTACTGTTTTTAATTCGTTTTTTTGTAATGTACTGGCTAAAAAAATGGACTTCAAAAACCACGTTTATATTCGACACTTTACTAATAGAGTCAATATCTAAGCCGCTAACACTGTGCACAATTATTGTGCTACTCACCATTTTAGAGCACGACACTTTCATTATTAGTACTTCTATTTCTCAACAGATCCCTTTTAATAGCATTAATATTGTATTAGCTCTGCTTGCACTTATTATGTTTTTAGACCGCTTTATTATTGGCACTATTAATTACTATGGTAAACAATCTGCCGTGGTTTTTAATTCAAAAAGCATAATTAAAGGCGTGATACGCGTTACATTATCGTCAGTGGGATTACTGGTTTTAATGGGCACGTTAGGTATTTCTATTACGCCCATTATTGCCTCGTTAGGTATTACGTCACTGGCTGTTGCTCTTGCTTTGCAACCCACCCTTGAAAACTTTTTTTCTGGCGTGCAGCTAGTAATAGATAAACCTATAAGGGTGGGTGATTTTATTGAGCTTGAATCTAAGGAGCAAGGCTTTGTTGATCATATAGGCTGGCGTTCTACATGGGTTAAAATGCTACCTAACAATATGATTATTATATCTAATAGCCAATTATCTAAGTCGCGTATTATTAATTACTTTTACCCTGAAAAAGAGCTAAGCGTACCTGTTGATATAAGTGTACATTACGATTCAGATTTAGAATTTGTTGAACAAGTAACACTTGAAGTAGCTCGTGAAATACTTATTTCACACGAATGGGGCGTTGATGATTACAATACCTTTGTGGTTTTTCATACCTTTGATAGATCAAGCATTAACTTTACGGTAATGCTTAGAGCTAAAGAGTACTTTAATCGCTTTTGGGTTAAATCTGCTTTTATAAAAGCCTTGCATAAACGCTATAAAAAAGAAGGTATTGTAATTCCCTTCCCTATTACGGCTATTAACACGACTCAAGAGGCCGCTAAATTTAATAGTGATAAAAAGGTGCAAGGCGACACTTAAAAAAAAGCGCGAGTAACTCTCGCGCTAATAAGTATTAAAACTTGTAGGTTATTTGCCCAATAATTTCGCGAGGGCTACCGGGAAAGTGGCCATTACGCTCAGTAAAGCCACTAACCGCGTATTCTTTATCAAACAGGTTATTAATATTTACACTCAGCAATACGTTGTCAAAGCGACTCGTCCAGCTCATATCAAATACGGTAAATGGTTTTACTTTTTGACCACCGGTACTCAGTTGCTCACTTACGTAATTTGCACCAAAGGCAATTGATGAGTCAATTGAATCAATAGCGTAGCGAGTCCATAAACCTGCCTGGTGGCGTGGTGCATTAGCAAAGCGCGAACCATCTCCAAATGTATTTGAAAGCGTATCACCCGTTACGCCGTCTACCACTTGCGTATCGTTGTATGCGTAGTTAGCCGTTACGGTCCAGTGCGCTGATAAATCGCCGACTAAAGTTGTTTCAAACCCTCGGCTTTCTACTTCACCTATATTTAAAAGTGCAGCAATGCCATCTCCAGCTCCCGTATCGTCAGGGTTGCTCATTACCACGTTTTCTTTATTAATTTGATAAATTGCAAAGGTGCTCATAATTTTGCCGTCGAGCCATTGGTTTTTCATACCCAGTTCGGTTTGCTTGCCGGTTTCTGGTTCTAAATTACCTTCGCCTTCTACATCTTCTTGGTCGGCTGACGATGTAGGGTTAAAGCTCTCTGAGTAGTTAATATATACCGATGTGTTTTCTACTGGCTGATAAGTAACAGCAACGCGCGGCGTTATATCGTTATCTGAGTAACTAAAACCAGTTTCTTGATTAAACTCTTTAAAATGGTCATAGCGTAAACCTGCAATAATTGTCCACTGCTCGCCTATGCTAATTACGTCTTGTGCATATACACCAAATCGGTCGGTATCAACGCCATCGCGGTTCATGTCGGTGAGGTTATAAGTGCTTGGGTCGGTTTCACCGTAGTTTAAATTAAAAATATTTAAATTAGCGACGCCATCGGCCTCATATCGGGCACGAAAGTAGTCATATTCGGTATCAACGGTGTGGTAATCACCACCAAATAAAAACTGATGGGTTAATTGTCCTTTTCCAAAGTTATAAACAAAGTCGGTGGTTATACTTGCTTCTTTATTGGCACGAAATTGCTTACGGTATTCTCGTTTGATGGTTTCGTCATCAATGTTTGCTTCGCCATCACCATTTACATCTACCCAACTTTGCGACTCATGGTAGCCTTGATCGCGTTCGTTATCCATGTAACGCAGTGTGCTACTTACAGAAAAATCATCACTAAAGTAATGACTTATCTCGGCTTGAAGCACCAACGCTTCCATATATTGATAATCAACCGCTTCATTAGCGTTATAACTTGGGTCAACTAAAAAGTTGCCGTTGTCATCTACCGGTACGCCACGTAAGCGGTTTCCGCCTAGGTCTTGTTTAATGTAGTCAACACTTGTGGTTAGGGTTGTTGAATCACTTAAATCAAATAACAATCCACCTGTCAGCTCGGTATTTTTTGAGTCTGCATTGTTACGAAAGCTGTCTTGCTCTTCATAGTAACCACCCAATCTATAAGCCATTGTATCGCTTAAACCACCTGTCATATCGAGTGATGCACCACGGGTGTTGTAGTTACCCAAAGTAAGCTTTAGTTCGCGTTTTTGTGTGTAGCTTGGCTTTTTGGTTACGTAATTAATCATCCCACCAGGTTCGCCACCGCCATACAAAGCAGAGGCAGGCCCTTTTAATACTTCAACACGTTCAACATTAAATAACTGCGGTACACCAAAGCCCGAATATGGGTCGCCACGCACACCATCATAAAATACATTGGCGTCATCTCTAAAACCACGAAAAGTTACACCTGAGTAGCTGTATTCACTCACACCCGCAATTGAGCGGTATAAATCGGTAATGTCGCGCGCGGCTTGGTCAATAATAAGTTGCTCGGTTAATACCTGCGCAGATTGCGGTAATTTAATAAGATCTAAATCCGTTTTAGTACCAATTTTACTTTCGGTTTCTAGGTAAAATTGCTGGGCACGGCCAGTTACTTCTATTTTTTCAATATCGTCGTTTTGTTGTGAAAAAGCTATATTAGAAAAAACAGATAAAGACGCAGCAATACTTAATGCCAAATAATTAGGGTTAAACATGATAATTCCTGGGAAAAGTGCAGATAGCCAACAATCTAAATGATAACTTTTATCATTTTCATAATCAACACAAGGGCGGGTTTAATACATCTAAATATTAGAACTAATATTACTTAAAACAGAGCGCTAGCCCTTTTATTGCAGTTAAAATAAAACCCCTACTGTATTAAATACAGTAGGGGTTATTAAGTAATTCTTAAATTAGTTTTAGCGTGTAATTTACCCAGCAATATTGCTAATTTGAATTACTGGAGACACGTTAGTAAAATTAACTAAATCAGCCGCTATTACTTCTTGATGAGGTGCAAAGGCTTGCTGAAAAGATTCTACCGATTCAAACACTAAATGCCCCATAGCAATATAAGTTGGCGCTTCGCCCGGTGCGCCACCTGCTAAACCTGCATCTGCACTACTTGATATAAGCGCTTTACCAACTAACTCTGCAACTAGGGGTAAATGTGTTTTACAGTAGTAGTCCATATCGAAAGTAGCACCTTCATTATTTGGGTATAATACGCTTACTTTAATCATTACATTCTCTCTTTTATTTACTAAAAAATTTAAAGCGTCTTTTGAAACAGTATGAATCATACATAAGTAAAAAAACGCATAAGTGAGCAGTCGCTCAATTATGCGTTATTCATACTCATAGCGCCAGTAATTTGATTGCAGTGCTTATTTTAATTAAGGTGATACTTCGCTAATTTACTTAAGTGCGGGTCGTTTTTTAAAAGGTTTGGGCGGTAAAGACTCTACAAAGTTAACGCACGTATTTACCCAATATGCTAAATCAGAATCAGACTCAAAACCTTCAGGCAAAATATAAACCAAGCCCTTAACTAGTTTTACTGTAAGGTCGCTCTTCTAACCCTCTGTCAAACGCCATTTAAGCATCTCTATTTTTTAATAAACACATTACACACTTAATAACGGTAATAGCACCTAAACCTAAGTAAATAAAATAATAAAAGGTGGCTGGGAAAGGTATGCAAAGAGTAGGTATAAAATTATTTTGGGCTTAAAGTTTTTATTAAACCGCACTAATCAAAGCTGATTGAGCTGACACTAGTGCGGTTCAAAAGTAAGTATAAAACTTACTAATTCAATATTAATAAACCAAAATGCTCATGCAGACAGTTGCACTTGAGCATCGGTTACAGATACTTTTTTCATGCTGCCTTGTTGTTCAAGACGAATATGCCAGCTAAACGCTTCTTCTAGTAAATGAGGGGTATGCCCGCCACGCTCACAAGCGCGCTCATAATAGTCTAACATCGCTTCGCGATATTCTGGGTGCACACAATGCTTAATAACTTGTACAGCACGCTCACGCGGTGCTAAACCGCGTAAATCAGCTAAACCTTGCTCAGTTACTAATATATCAACATCATGCTCGTTATGATCAACGTGGCTCGCCATAGGCACTACGCTTGAAATAGCGCCATTTTTAGCAATCGATTTAGTCACAAATATTGCTAAATGAGCATTACGAGCAAAATCACCAGAGCCGCCAATACCATTCATCATTCGTGTGCCACAAACATGCGTTGAATTTACGTTGCCATACATATCAAACTCAAGTGCAGTGTTTATTGCAATAATACCTAAACGGCGCACTATTTCAGGGTGGTTCGAAATTTCTTGAGGGCGTAACACTAGCTTGTGTTTGTATTGTTCTAAATTATTAAATACTTGCGCGTTACAACGCTCTGACAAAACAATTGAGCTGCCTGATGCAAAGCTCAGCTTACCTGCGTCAATTAGGTCAAACGTCGAATCTTGTAGTACTTCAGAGTACATTGTTAGGTCTTTAAAGTCAGAGTCGAGTAATCCCATCATTACCGCATTTGCAATGTTGCCAATGCCTGCTTGTAGCGGACCTAAATTAGCTGGCAATTTATTTTGAGCCACCTCATCTTTAAAAAAGTTAACTAAATGGCGCGCGATAGATGCGGTGTCTTCATCTGGGTCGGTAACGGTAGAAAACGAGTCGCTTTGGTTAGTAAAAACAATACCAACAATTTTTGCAGGATCGATAGGAATAGCAGTACTACCAATTCTATCATCTACTTTAACTAACGGCATTGGTTGGCGAGTAGGACGATACGAAGGAATGTATATATCGTGCAAACCTTCAAGATTCGGGTTATGCAGCATATTAATTTCAACGATGACTTGTTTGGCAAAAATAGCAAAACTGGCTGAGTTACCGACCGATGTAGTAGGCACAATATGCCCTTCTTCGGTAATAGCGACGGCTTCAATAACAGCTACATCAGGCATGGTTAATTGATGATTTCGTAGATGCTCAACCGTTTCAGATAAATGCTGATCAATAAACATAACTTCGCCGTTATTAATCGCTTTACGCAAAGTACTATCTACTTGAAAAGGCATACGACGCGCTAAAATGCCCGCTTCCGTTAATAGCTTATCGAGATCATTACCTAATGATGCGCCCGTCATTAAATTTATTTTGATAGGATTTTTTTTGACTTGCTCAATTAATGCTCTGGGTACTGCTTTAGCTTCTCCGGCACGAGTGAAGCCACTCATCCCTACAGTCATTCCATCTTTAATAAACAGACTTGCCTGCTCAGCAGACATAACTTTATTATGCAGATTACTATTGCGAATACGTTCCAAGTTCATTTTGAGCCCCTTTCTAAATTTGGCATTATTCTAATCCTAACTTCGTACTACACAATCTAGACTTAAGTCGTATTTACGAATCGAGGATGAACAAAATGTTTAAAAGGGAGGTTATTTTACTTTTAGTTAACACTATAATGTGGTTATTAGTAATAATTTTTACAAAAACGACACAAAAATCTATAAGGAAATTTATAAAGTAATCTATGAACAAATCGTATTATTAAATAAGATGAATTATTTTGAAGAGATAAATTTATTAGTTCAAACACCCAATGTTGTTTGAAGTATAAGCTGGCATAATAACATACGTTTTTACTGGTCTACAGCGCCGTAAGTGAAGTATAACTTGGCATAATATTGAAGCTTATAATGGCATAAAGTGCCCAAATAAAGTTTTGTGTAATGAGACTCCTTTAAGAAAAGAGTACATAAAAGATTACTCAGCACCAAAAGTAAAAAAGATAAAAATAGTTAGGATGGTAATAACAGTGCAATATACTGCCCATTTGGCTTAAACTCAGAAATCCTTAAGCTTGGACTTCCCAGCTCTGTATAAACAGCTTAGAGAAAGAGCACGTTCAGAATTCTGAACGCCCTCGATTAACCCTCTTTACGCTTTAAAGTCGATCTAACTTAATGTGCCCTGCTGTTTGCCCACCAATATTCCATTTCCTGTTAGTCCAATAGTTACCTTCAAAATGATATTCGTAGTCATTCCAAAGCAACTCTAGCCTGGCCGAACCATGAAAAAACTGTTCATCTGTTGGAAGTGGATCTTTAACACAAACCTTATAATTATAGTAAAGGTAAAGATTACCCTCTTCAGTTTTTAGCCAAGAAGAGAGCACCTCACTTTTCATATAGTTATTCTCACTTACTCCTGTCATTTTAAAAGTTAAAAAAGACATTTTGATATCGAAGTCAACACGAACATGCTTTTCTTGAACTTCATCATCGTCAGGTAATTTATATCTAGCTTTTAAAGTGCCTTTCCACTTACCACTTAGATTTGGACAAAAATGCTTTTGTATCAAAGATATTTTCCAAACATATTCCCAAAGTTTCAGGTTGAATAAAAAAATTAAAATTACAATAGGCACCACTACATACCTTACAGATGTATATTGTAATCCTAACGTGGCGACTAAAAAGCCAAGTGATATTAAGGATAAAATTATAAACTTTTGTACAGTACTGCCATATTTACTAATAATAAGAGACCACATCATTACCCCCTGACGTATAAGTGTTTAGCTTGTATGAATTAGCTATGACATAGATTAGTGGAGTTTTTGTTAGCTTTTGTGAGCTTCTAAAGGCTAACAAATCCTTTATAGATGGTTTTATTGATGCTCCACCAGGGTGGGTATGCCACTCCCCAAGGTAATCTCCATAACCATTGGTATCCCTGTGGAATTGTACAGCTTGTTCTAAATGACTCTTATCTCTTCTTTGAAATAAAGCACGCGCCCTAATATCCATAAAAGAAGGGGTTGTGATTTTAATTATTTCGTACTCAACTGATCCTTCTTTGATGTACCTATGTCCAAGTAGCAAGCCTCCAGCCTCATTTCTTTGCCTAGAATAATCCATTATTAAAGATACTACTTTTGGATCAAAATGGACTTTAATCACCTCACTCATTTTTTTTCACCCTACAAGCTGGGCAATAAGGTGAACGTTGCAACGGCTTATTTTTATGTTCTGCTGCTTTTTTTCCTAGAGTTTTAAAATATATGTAAGCATTTTTTTTATCTGAATACTCGCTGTCTAAAATATTTGCAGCAATGAATGATGCAGCACCAATTGAACTATCAACAGGAAATTGCACATTGCTTTCACCACAATTTCTTGTAATCAATGCTTTATGTTCTGCTTTTTTGAACTCTTTATCTATGTGTTTATGTTGGTTATCAAATAAACACCTATAGCATCCGCCATCACCTTGTTTAAATAACCTAGCAGAGTGACCACCGGCACACAAATACGAATGGTAAAGTTTAAAAGGGAACTCATTACTTATATATTGATGATTCAATGTCATTGCCGTTGAAAATTCACCTGTAGCATCTATTACAATATCTGTTCCTTGAGGGATTTGGTTCAAATTAGTAAATTTTTCCTTATGAGAAAATAAATTGTTATTCGGTGCTAATTTTTTTTGTGAATTGACTAAAGCTTGTGCCTTATTAATAAATAACGATTCAGACCCGAGTAAATGTCTTGAAATATTTTGAGGTAGTAACACATCATCATCATAGATGTGGAGTGACTTGGACGAACCTGCACCATGTTTCATCAAAATATGTGCTAAGTAGCTACCTAAAGTTCCAGCCCCAATAATACAAATTTGCTTATCTACTAAGTTTTGGGAATAGTTTCTTTTGATCAGAGTGCTTTGGGAACCATCTAAAAAATGAACATTAGTTACTTTTTTTAACTCCCCACCAAAGTTATTCGACATAATACGCAGTTGACCACGCAATAAGCGCTCAATGAAGTTTTTACTTCTATTTTGTAGTTGCTTAATCTGTGCCTGAGCTAATTTAATAATATAAGCATATATATTGCCATTATAATAAAAACATAAAGCGAAACCTCCGAACTGTTTTATATCGTCTTTTTCTCTGTGGATTAAGTTTTTTAGCTTTTCTTTTAAAGTAGTTAAAGTCTCTTTATTTGTGCCTCTAACTATATCAATAAAGCCTGTAACCTGAGCAAGACCTGCTTGCCCCTCAGGTGATGTTTTAATCTCTTCTAGGTTGGTAATTATTGTTGGAATGGGTGAGTAATTACCTTGGGTAATATGACTTATACAACCTTGACTAGACTTTGCGACATATGCAAGTTTATTGCTTGCATCTGAAGATTCGTATAATCGAATGGATAAAGTAGACTCTGTTGGACTTTTTACAAAGTAGCTAAAGAAGTCTCTTGGAAAATATGCTGTTACCTCTGCTTTAAATGCATCAAAGCGGTCTTCGGGACTACGTGCAACAATGTCTTTTACCCTCTTTAAATATATTTCAATAACCTCTTCAATTGCATATGGCTCTAGTTTATGAGTTGTAGTATCGAATACACATAGCTTATGTAGGCCATTTTCTGGCTTTTCGATATTAGGCCAAAACTTATCTAAAGGGGGTGGCCGGTTGGCAAGATATATCGTGGGCGGTTCAAAAAATGGAACTTCGTTAAAACCAAAAATGACATCAACGAATCCTTGCTGAACTTGAGGTATACTAACTCTCCCCTCGTAGCAGTAATCATGAATACATGTGTATGTCATTATATTGAGTGAGAACCCTTTTTGAATGAGGGTATTATGAGCTATTTCTAAATATTTTTTCATCCGAAAGTGTTGTGCTCTTGTATGGGAGTTATAACTTCAGATTTTTTTGTTTTAAGGTCACTATCTCGACTACAACGAATAATTCTTGTTTGATCATTTGGCATTCTAATTCCAAATAGATTAATTAGAATATCCAAAGTTTCACGTTCAGTAAGTGATGTAACAAGTGCTTGCTTAAATGACATCGCGAAACTATCAAACTTCATTCGTAATTCTTGCTTCTCTAATTCTGTAGGTGAGTGAATTGTCAAATGTGCTGACTCAGGATGTGGATGCTTTAATTCATCTGAAATCACAGCAGGTAATTTCTGCACCACGTTATATAGTTCTTCAGTCAAATCTCCGTGTTTGGGAGAGTTCGACATGATTTTTTCAATAGCTACCATTAAAGATATTGAACTTGGTCCACCTGTTGGATAATTATGATCTCTAAGACCTTTAACAACCATTACAATATCTTTAAAGTTAGGGTGAAGTTTTTTTGCTCTACTTACCCAGTCTTTTATATGCTCTGGGTTCGATTCTAGCCATTCGCCATTTCTAAGAGCTAGATTGACAGTGTGGGTTTTTAACTCTGTGTCTTGAGCTGAATTTGATTCCATTGATGCAGATTCGAACAACCATAAACGGTTGAAGTCTTCATCAGGAATAGCATAACAAGGAATGTCAAGATGAATAGCTTCATTGGTCTGTAAGCGACTGCAAGTTTTCTTTGGTATTTGCTTCCAGCCATTAGCGCTAGCCATTTTCTTGAGTACCCTATCTACAACTTCAAACATCGCGGTACTCATGGTTTTATCATCATACTGTACAACGCTCATAGGTATATACATACCATCATCTAAATCAATATCTTGAGAATTGTGGGCTGGCTGTACTATAGTGCCGTATACATAACTACCTTGCATTTTGAAGCGAGGCTTCAACTTTATAAGCTGTTCCAATTTACTTAAAGGTACTCTTTCATAAAGGTCTTTGTCTTGTTTTACTTGTTCTTTAGCGTATGACCAAGCTTCCAATATC
This sequence comes from Pseudoalteromonas sp. SWYJZ98, assembly GCF_015864495.1. Lineage (NCBI taxonomy): Bacteria > Pseudomonadati > Pseudomonadota > Gammaproteobacteria > Alteromonadales > Pseudoalteromonadaceae > Pseudoalteromonas > Pseudoalteromonas sp. SWYJZ98. Next base: position 50,930 of record NZ_JADYXA010000008.1, read on the forward strand.
CCGCTCCGAGCATCATCTCTAAGAGATACGAGCTTTGAGCGTATTTCATCAGATATTCTTAAGTTATCGAGATAATATTCCCTATCCCTTAAACCTGAAGAACTCAAAAGTTTGTTAATTGAAAATTTAAGCATATTCATAACCTCAAAATCTATATCTAGTATTTAATGTAATACTGAAATACCACATACAGTGTTACATGCTTTTGTAATTAATTGGGGTTGTATTTTAAAACTCAACCGTCAGTTCATACTTTATTCAAAAAAGTATTTTTATAGTCAATAGTCGAAATAAATTACCTTATTAATCTAGACAGCTAACTTTTTGTAACTTGTTTAGCTATATAAATTATAAAATATTCTAAAATCGCGACATGCAGCTAAAACTTAAAGCTTCAAATAATATAAGTTTAGTTAGGTCTACTTTCGCAAAAATAGTCAGTGCGGAATTTTGGAACCCTTGAGCAGCCCAAGTTTTGTACTAGACTAAAATGAATAATTACAACGGAAGATAATATGAGTATTAAACCAGGTCCAAAACCTAAAGCTGACTCTACAGGTAAAACTGATAAGAGAAGACGTGTTACCCCAGAGAATAAAAGTAAACACCCAAGTCTTAAAAAGCATGATCACAAAAAAGGTGAATGAGATTAAAATTATTATTCGGCTTTAGAACAAAAGACCCCAGCGTTTGCTGGGGTCTTTTTATTTAGCCTCTGCCTTTTCGGCAGTTAAGAGTCACAATTTGTGGTTGTTCAATTCCTGGCCTAATTTCAGCTGCCTACTCGGCAGTTCACTTAATGGTGAAAAAGGCGAAAAAGGCGAAGATATTTCCAGCTGCCTACTCGGCAGTTCACATGCGCCTGTATGATGCTAATAATGCCTAACAATTTCCAGCTGCCTACTCGGCAGTTCACTATAAAAAATAGTTTAAATTTCTATAAATACCAAACTGTTAAACGAATTTAAATTATTTACCCTTATTTTTAACCAATCAAATAACTCATTGAAAATTAAAAGAGTGCTTTAAAATTATTAAAAAAGGGTATTCAAAGAGGGAACCGTGCCTTGAAATGTTTGATTTGTAGCAAAGCCATAATTATTAAATTGATTTTCTATCGCATTAGTATTTTCAATTTTTTGTATGTGAAGTATAAAATCTTCCCCGTTACCTTTGCTTGATACAGGTATTGAATGAAAGTGGCCTATGTCCTTTGCCTCAAATTTATATTCAGGGTTGTAAACTTCGCCTCTGGCTTCAGCTCGTTTTTTAGCGCGTCTTAACCGTCTTTGCTTTTCGCCAACAAAAGCTTTGGCTACTGATTGGTTGCGGACAAACATGACTTCACTTTGGTTTACTGTTACTTCGAGTATTTTTGATAAGCCAAATAACTTATCATGAGCCATCATCTCAAAATAGCTTTGCTGAGATAGATTGATTAATTGCTTTTTATCTGTTGATACAAACGCTATTTGATTGCCTATCGTTTGCTCATTCCATTTAGGAAAGCACACACCAATATTACTTATTTCGCGTGAACTCATAAACCCATGCAAAATACCAATACAACGCCCAGAAAGAAGGCTTACATCACAATTTTTAGGTAAATAAGTAATAGCAAAATAATAGCGCTTCAAGCTTTACTCCTTTGGAACAAGCCACCTTTGATCAACACTGCCGCAATAAAATGAACTGCATTTGACTTCTCATCTTGCCCTAAACCATGCTTTTCCATGTGTTTAATATGCAAAGCAATGCGCGGGAGTAATGAATAAAAGTCTGAATGGCTCTTAGGTGTTCTGTGTGCAACTAATATTTGCTTATCTGCGCCATACTCGTGAGTGCGTAAAGGTTTGTAACCTCCCTCATACCAATCATCAATAGTTTGAATCGCAGCCCCTACTTTTTGTGAATTCAAACTTGCTGCTTTTTTATCGCCGACTTGAGTGTATGCAAGTTGTTTAGATGACATGCCTTGTTCAACATTGTCTACAAACTTTTGACTAGGATGAACCTCTTGGCTAAATGCATTTTTAATTTTTGTGGTTATATCTAAGTAACAATAATTTTGAGGGTTGCTGAGCCCTTCTTGAATAGCTTCTGATAATGTTATTAGTGCTGTTTGATTATTTTGCCAATTGCCCTGCCACTTTAGCTTTTGTACACCTTTAATGATGATCGGGGCTGCATTCTCAATAAGGATTTCAATATCAACATTTGGTGATTGACGGTTGCGCCAAAGCCAGTTTCCCATCAGTATATTTTTAGCATAGCGAGTTGCCACTTCATTAAGGCCATTGTGCTTTTTATAGGTTTCAAAAAAACGTTTTAACCAATAAATAACTTTAGGGTCATCACATACATGTGGCTCAATACAATTAGCCTCAACCCTGAGTGAAAAACGACAAAATAGCTCATTTACCGTTGGAGGAACGTAACACACATCAATTGTTTGAGGGTTTCCAAACGCGAGATCTTGTGGCGCTAAATTTTTAGCCACATTTTGCTTTTGATACGCATCGCCAAACCCTGACTTTTGCCCAACTAATTTATTTTGCTCTATTTGTAACGGTTCAAAATCAGACTCCGGTGTTTTATAAAAAAACACCGCTTTACTGGGTGAGAGCGAACGCGTGTAACTTAAGTGCCGAGGTAATTGCATTATTCATACTCAAACTTAGACTTTTTCATAAGCATAGACTCTTTTTGAACATCCATAACCCAAAATGCGTCATGGAAGAACTGCTTAGCCCCTGCGTACTTAACTGATGTATTGCTAACACACTCTAAAAGCCCAATTACGGGCTCTGCATAACAATGGTGTTCATGTAATGCTGCATCCCGCTTTACGGGTTCTTCAAGCGCAGCAAAACCAATTGCAGCGGGTCTTAAATTAAAGTTACCGTTAAGGGCATCAATCAATTGTTCAAAACTTTTAACTACTTTTTTCGAAGGGTATAACCAACTGCCATTTAACGATTTTGCCTTTATATTTTTAAACAGCTCACTTGGTTTAGTATGTAAATGGCACCAATCAATATTTTGATATAACGAAGGTGGATGCATAGTCCCGCCCGCAAACATAGATGGTAGTGCGGGCTTTATAAGCTGACTATTCAACTTATCTAAAAGCTCAATATTTGGTACAAAAAGCCTAAATACTAAATCGAGTGTTATATCGCATTTAGGCTTATCGATAATACCGGAACTTATCACATGAGTATGGCCAGCAACTTGTTTTAACTTACTTGGCTCGGGTAATGGTTTACCTGTATGTAGTTGATAGTTTTCAATGTAAATAGCACTGCCAATACACTTAATTGAAGGGTCTATAAAGTTTTTTAGCTTACGCTCAAAGTTATGAGCAAGCCCATTTAAAGCTGTAAGTGACGGCATGCCTTGAATATATGGGTTAGCCATTGCCTCGGCATCAAACACTCGCATATCTTGGCAATGTACATACACTATTTGCTCATCATTTAATGTTTCTTGTTCAGTTGTACAATGAGTAAACACATAGTTTAACTGCGTTTTAAACAACCCCATTAAATTAGGGTGATATGCAAAGCGTTTGAGCTTACTTAAAGTACCTAGGCTCTCATTTAGTATGTTACTAAATTGGCTAATACAGTTAGTAATATTCTGATCTAAGTAATGCTTAGCCCACTCAGGATAAGCTTGCTCTTGCGCGTTATTTTTAGCTTCAAGAATGTTATCAAGCCATAACTGCAAGCTAATACGTACTTGCCTAATAGCTGCTACTCGCGCTAATCGCTTTTGCCTTAACGTATTAAACTGCTTAATACCCACTAACACCAAAAGCGCCTGTTGAAATTGACTGCTTAATAGCGCACGAATTTTAAATGCTTTTTCAATATCATCATTGGCTACTTTAGAGCGGTTAATAGCCTTTGAATTTGTTTTAGGAAAGTAACGCAAGGCTCTTATATTGCCACCTACTGAGCTTGCTAAATCGCCTACATTGGCTGGCCTTGAGTGCTCAATTAAACCAAAGTTTAACTTACGTTCTGTTGTTAATTGCTGAATTTTAGCTAGCATTGCATGGCTTACTACAGGCGTAATCGCAAGGTAGCTTTGCTGGAATGGCATTTGTAGTTGTGGTGAAAAAGAGCTTACTTCTAATGGGAGTTCTGCCACTGGCAACTGTTGTTTTATTTTAGCCGCGATGTCTAAAACAGCCTTTTTAGTAAACCCGTAGGCTCTTATTAAATTAATCCAAACAGGCTCTTCAGTTATTAATAACTTTGCTAAACAAGTCACTTCACCTTGCCAATTAAACGAGGTTAAAAATAACTTTGCATGATTAATTTCAGCACTGTTGTGCGACCAGCCAAAACTTAAAGGTAATGATCGGCTGCAAATACCCGCAATATCTTCACTTACAACCTCACTAATTAAACGTTGATGGCTTACGCGTATATCGGGGTATTTTAAGTTATGAGTATGAAACCATTTAACTTCGTTAATGCACTTACTCAGTAACACTTCATCGCGTAATACACTTTTAGCGGTTCTTGTACTTGTTAAATCATCAATCTCACTTCGCTTATATACAAGATTAATGAGCACAACGAGAGCTTGTTCTTCAAAGCCATCTACCTCAACATGAGACGTGTATGGAACGAACAATTTTCTAAGTGCTGTGGTTTTTTCTTTTAGTGGTTCAATTGCAAATGCATCTTGTAAGTTCATAAGTTACCACGGCGCTATAAATTGTTTTTTTGTTAGAGGCTTTTCAGTCGCAAATGCTTGTTGTAGTTCAATCACTTGGCGTAAATAAAATACATGGCTATCAGCTCTGAGCTGTTCGTGCTTTTTTTGGGGATAAGCACAGTTTAAAAAGCCTTCTTGATGAAGCCTGTAAACTTGCTCTGTAGTAGTGTTTAATAATACTGCGGCATCAAAAGTACAAAGCAGTAAGTCACCAATATTTGGATGTTTAGCTTTAGGGTTACTATCAACTAATTCGACAAAGTAATTAATAATCTCATCAAGAACTTTGTTTTTACGGTTACTTGTTGCAGCTATTTGACCATCACGGATCACACTGCCATACACAGAGTTAAACTTAGTTTTATTAAAAGGGTTAAGTTGTTTGAGCCGCGCATTGTTTGTGATTAAATCTAATTCAGCGGTAAAGCCATCAGGCCAAGTACTAAAGTAATCAACAAAAGTTCGATTAAAGTCAGTATCGCTTACATCAAGTTGCTTAATTTTCGCAAACCACGATATTAACCCCACTATTTTTTGGCTGTTATTACCTGCAAGCGCAATTGCAATTGCAATTGCAATTTTAAAGTCTGCATCGTTTAACTGTTCACTACTGGTTATTTTTAAACCACAACTGCACTCTAAAAACGTCTCAGAAGCTCTGTAATCAATTAAATCATAGCATTCCTCACAATGTGTAATTAATTGTGTTTTATGCTTATGGCACGCTTTATAGGGCTTTAAATGCCAATAAAAAGGAACGTAAGAAGATTCAGACAAGCATTCAATGCAAACAGGTATGTTATCAGTGCGAAGTAACTCAAGGGGAATAGTCAGTTCATTTCGGCTTACTGCTGCTAAGTTGCCAAATTTAAAGTTACTGCGCCGCCATGCAAGCGAAAGAATATTACCAGCGTTTATATCTGCTAATTGGGCTACTAACTTGAGCGCTCTTATTCTAAAGCTGCTCGCTTGTCTAGCATGATAAACATCAACTTTACTAAGCTCCAACGGCAAGGCACCTTCAAGCTCATGATCTTGCTCTGCAAGCCATTGCCACAAAATATCAGCAAGCTCACTATAGCCATAGTATGAATTATCTCTTGCAAGCCTTAGTAAATAGCTTTCAAGCGCCTCATCTGGGTAAGGTTTTGTTTGAACTAAAAAATGCATCGCCAACCTAAACTAAGAAAATCTTAGTTTAGGTTTAGGCTAAATAAATTAGATAGTCAAAAATAATTATCGTTAAATCATTCGTACTTCACAAAAGTATAATATCTGATACTGTAGAGAGCGTTACGGCATTTCTAAAGGATGTATTAATAGCCAGTAACATAATAAAAACTCAAATTTAAAAATATAAAGCTAACTTATAAGGAGATTCTTATGGCTTGTAACTGCTGTGGTAAAGCTTTAAATAGCGGCATGGTTCAAAAGAAAGATTCATCAACCGGTCAAAAGTTTAAATCATGCCCTCATTGTTCAGACGCTAATAGTTCTGAACATATATTCCATCCATATCCGGCTTCTTTTGGTATTACTCCTGCTCGTAAAACGGCTCGCAACCCTGATGGATATCAAAGCTATTGCATTGATTGTCGACGATTAAAAAAGGGCGTTGCTTCGAAAGCTTTTCACAATGGCCGTTTGTGTAGCACACTTTAACTAAAGAGAATTAATGCAAGTATTTAAAGATGATGCGGTAAATTGGTTATCAACACTTTCAACCGAAAGTGTTGATCTTTTAATTACTGACCCACCCTACGAATCATTAGAAAAACATCGAAAAATAGGAACTACCACTCGCCTAAAAGTAAGTAAATCGTCAAGCAATCAATGGTTCGACATATTTCCAAATAATCGCTTTGAAGAACTACTAATAGAAATTTACAGAGTACTTAAAAAAGGTTCGCATTTTTATCTATTCTGCGATCAGGAAACAATGTTTTATATTAAGCCAATAGCTGAAAAAGTAGGTTTCAAGTTTTGGAAGCCAATAATTTGGGATAAAGTGACTATTGGAATGGGCTATCATTACAGAGCTAGGCACGAATATATTCTTTTTTTCGAGAAAGGTAAGCGCAAGTTAAATGATCTAAGTGTTCCAGATATCCTCACATGTAAAAGAGTATACAGGGGCTACCCTACTGAAAAACCAGTTAAGTTAATTGAAACACTCATCTCGCAAAGCAGTAATAAAAATGAACTCGTCGTCGATCCTTTTTTTGGCTCAGGAGCTACTTTAGTAGCAGCCAATAACTTAAATCGACAAGCTATCGGATGTGATATTTCAGAATCTGCTCATCAACATTTCTTTGATAGAAGAAATATATGATAAGTAATACTTCAAAATGCTTATTCCACATAACACGATTAAACACGGTGCTGTCATTTGATTATTAATAAAAACTGGGATTTACAAAATGCTTTTGATGCAATTAATGCTGTTTATTATCCAGGAGGACTCCAGAGTGGACCACAAAGAAATAGAAAGATTGAAAGCTGGGGGCAGCTTGTTGGAAAGGAACAGGCTATTGCTCAATTAGACTCACTGCTCCAAGAGCATGGTACATTAAGTAAGCTTTCCAAAGCCATTCGAATGAGTCCTAGGTCAATAAACCAACTTCGAATATTTTTTGAATCACTACCAGATCAATTTGAACTAACAACACAATCAGAAAACTACCAATTCATTGAAGGAAAAAAGTGCCTACTTGAAGAAGATTTAACGCATGAGTTTAAAGAAGTTAAAGGGTTAAGCCCTACAAATTCCATTCAGAACCAAGTAGATGAATATATAATTGCTTTTTTAAATAGTTCGGGTGGCAGCATATTTTGGGGCATATGTGACGATGGTGTTGTTAAATGCCTTAAATTAAACACTAATCAAAAGGATGAAATAAATAAAGTAATCAATGCAAAAATCAATGTCATTCAACCATCCATTGATCCCACTAAGATTAGAATTAGTTTTCATTTGGTTTTAGGAGTTGAATCTGGATTTGTATTAGAAGTAAACGTTCCAAAATCTAATAATCCTAAGCTCTTTTTTAATTCTTCAGGTAAAACTTGGGTTAGAGTGAATGGTTGTAAACAAAAACTTCAAGGACTAGCGTTGCAAGATTACATAATTGAACGCATGCAACCAAGCTTTTGATTTTATTTTTTTGATAAAACTATACCTAAGATGCTTTTTTGATCTTCTAGACTTAACTTCCCAAGTTCACATATCAATTTAGCCAAAACATCTTCTTCACAATAAAAATAAGCTACTGGCACATCTAGCTCTTTAGCAATGCGTTTCATGGTTAAAAAATCAGGAGCGTGTTTGCCCTTTTCGTATTGGTTCATGCGGGCACTAGCCGTGTTTGGCTCCATGCCTAATGCCATACCTAGCTGTTGCTGAGTAAGACCTGCTGCTTTTCTTGCAGATTTTAGGCGTGAAGGTGTTGGAGTTTCCATGAGAACCTTAGCAATAAATTTTATTATGCTAAGATTCTCTTAGTATCTAACCCATAAGTGTACTAAGGATATTTTAGTTTTACTTAAATTTATACTTAAATCTAACTTTTTCACTTTTCTTCTTTAAAAAATGCTTCGGATCTAGCAGTCTATGCCTATCATAAAAATTGTAGCTTTCTCATATGGAACTTGTTTGTATATACATTGATGAATATAAAGGTATTAAAGATCTCTTCGTAAATCTGAATCAGAAATTCATCTGTGATTTCGATAAACCTCATATTCATGTAAAAAAACAGCATTGTAAATTTAAAGAAAAATATTATCGTGGACAAAATATAAAACTAATAATTGGTAAAAATGGGGCAGGTAAAACATCAATTTTAGAGTTTATTGAAGGAGCCTTTAACGAAATCGTTGGTATTGGTACAGCTGTTTTCTGGAATGACGCTGACTCAAATTACTATATAAAAAACAACTCCTTATCAGAAATATTCCTTAATAGCAGCCCTATTAATGAGTACGAATCAAACAACAGGACTAGTCTACTTTTTATAACCAACCTTTTTGACTTAAATAAATTTACTTTCAATGAACACAGTAAAGAAAAAAAGAATGTACTAAAGTTATCTTCAAATAAATTTCTTGAAAAAAGGGTAGCAAAGAAAAAAATTCTTATGGCTGAGGTTGCTAGGGAATTAAAGTATGCTGAATATTTCAACTATCAAAAAAATGTAATTGGAGCACCTTTATCATTTAGGTTCCACATTTACCCCTCAAGTAAAAATTACCTTGAACAAGCAGTAAATAAGCTAACAAATGATAATGTTTCTAACTTATTGAAGGATGGTTATTTTCATCATTTGGTAATGGAGGAAGCTGATAAGAATCAAGAAAGAGCCTTAGCAAATAACGAAATAACATTCTCGATAAATAATATTTCTAGAGAGCACCAAATAACGGGGACTGTAATAAAAAAATCTTTAACCAAGTACTTACTATCAAATATAAAAAATGAAAGGCATAGCGATGATGCATTTTGGTATATATACAACTTTTTGATAAGTGACTTCTTAAAAAAAGCCTCTTTAAAAATAAGTGATCCAAATGATAGGGCGTGGTTTTATATAAATATCATTTTCCAAGCTTCACATTCAAATGAAAAAGTACCTGAGATTATTAAATATCATATTGATGAAAATAACCTCCTCGATAAAAGTGATGCTGTTGAAGATGTAGTTTATGAGTCCGAAACCTTCAGGAATGGACTAGAAGAAATGACTCAATCATTACTTGATAACAATATAAACATATTATCTGATACCAAATATATTTATTTCGATATTGATGACAGTCAACTAATTGCTGAAATCTCTGAAAAATTTAACGATTTAAATTTCTTTACTGGTGATAACTTTACATATGGTTGGTATGGTCTGAGTTCGGGTGAGGAGGCAAGATTAAAGCTACAATCTCGTATTTTCACTGGCATACAACAACTAATATCACGAGGCTATTCAAATATTCAGTTACTTGTAGATGAAATAGATGCCTACCTTCACCCTGAGTGGCAAAGAAAAGTTGTTAGTGAGGTTATTGATATAATAAACCACTTTAAAGATCACAACGGACTTAAACAAGCAACTATAAATACAATTTTGACGACACACTCTCCTATCATACTAAGTGACTTTCTACCCGATGATATAGTTTCAATTACTAAGATTGATGGCAAAATAACACAGGAGAAATCAAATGGCTTCGGCACCAGAATTAACGACTTATATCTTGATGGCATGCACTTGGACTCTACATTTGGCGAATTAGCCAGAGAAACTATCGAGCAACTATTTTTAGCTAAGAAATATAAAAAAATTAGCTCCCTTGATAGGTACCTAATAAAACAAATACCAGATAAAGACATTCAAGAAATGTTCCTGAGAAAAAATGATTAAAATCACTCCAGTAAAATGTCCAGTCCTCACAGCTCAATACAAAAAGTTTGTTGTCGAAGAAACTTTGGTTCCTAATATTGATAAGCTAGCGAAGTCAATACATGATAAAGAAGTTCGTAAAAGGCTAATTACTTATTTCTCAAAAAATAAGCTAGAAAGCATTACATTTGAGGAAGCCCAAAATTTACACTTAGTTATCACTGATATTTATGAAAAATTTCCTGAGCTTTTAGAATATTACTGCCCTGAGCTCTTTCTGATAAATCTTAAACTAAATTATAACTTACTAGAAATTGAAACTTTAAACCTTACTAAGGCAAAAGAAACAGCCAAAATTAATGTTTTATTTAAAACGACATTAAAAGATCTAAGTGATTTTTTCATCAATAATCCAAGCAACTTCCTAGAGAAATCTCTTAAGATCAACCGTAGAGTCAACAGAAAAGCATCAGAAAAAAGAGATGCATTAGTAGAGTTAAGTAATTTAAAGCATGGTAAAACAAGCTTATCTAAAGGATTAAAAGTTATACCTAAATGGGTAATAGAGTTTTCAAAAGTTTTTAAATACCACATTATGGCTCAAAAATTTGGTTACGAACTGATTAAAGAATTAAAAATTTCGGTGTGTCCATATTGTAATCAAGAAGACATTACCTCTATTTTTGAGAATGATGCTAGGTACCGTCCAGCATTCGATCATTTCTATCCGAAATCAAAGTTTCCATTTCTAGCAACTACACTTTCAAACTTAATTCCAGCTGGTGAACGTTGTAATGAGAGGTACAAAGCTTCAGTATCTACTTTGGGCTATGCAAACCCTTATGAAAAATCAATAGATTATCAAAAGCCTTTCTTCAAATTTAATATAGCTAACCCTAATTTTTATGATAAAAACCTTGAATTAAAAGATGTTGAAGTTGAATTGATCATAAGGGATGAGTCTATTAAGAAAAATTCTAAACTGTTTAAATTAGAAACAATTTATAACGAAGACAAATTTAAAAATGAATTTTTAAAAGTAAAAAAGAAGTATAACTTTATCAAGGAGTGTGGGGATAAGTTTCTAGACTTAGTGCACTTGAATGAGAATGATCATGAAGAAATAGACTTGCACTTTGGTATTAATATTAAAGCTTCACCCCGAAATGAAAATTTACAAGTACTCAAGGTAGATTCTCTCAACATGATTGCCAAAAGTAAAATCAGACTAAATGAATGATGGTATAGCTTATATAATTCAGTACTACAGTGTAGATTTTCACTTCCTCAACAACTGACTAATTGGCATTTTGTCAGTAAACTTGGTTGCTATAAATGGGTCTTCATCCTGGGCGCTTTCAGGTTTATAAAGTGAATAGCGCTCAACTTCGCTTGCCGTAATTTCTGCAACGGGCAAGGTAAATAGGTTTGGTACATCAGGAAACAGTGTTTCAAATGCTTTGACCAAATGCTTGATTGCGAGAGTTTTCGCGTTATCCATTAATGCATAAAGTACGGCATCATCTAAAAAGTATTTGAGTGTTCTAAAACAGCCTTTTGATAATGAGAACAAAGCAAATACTGTTGCTTGTTCACTTAAATTTGGCTTTTCGGTAAATGGCATACGGTTGGCTAGGCCAATTATTAACTGCACAAAGTGCTTTGGGTTTTCTGACAACTTAAAATAAGGCAGCTGCCGCCTTACTAATAAACGCGATGACCACTGTGGTTCGTCTGCTATTTTTTCTGCCCACGGCATACCTACCAATACAATTGATACACCCGCTTCGTCGTTAATGTATTTTAATCGGTTGGCAATCTCGCGGCGCTTTTTACCTTGGTTATGCTCAATTAGCTCTTGAAACTCATCAATAATTATAAGCTCTGTGCCACACGTTTTTAGGCATTTTATTAATGATGTGGTTAAGCGAGTGCCGTTTATTCGTAGCTTACGCTCTGTGCTGCCTACTTGCCCTAAGTCTTTAAGAAGCTCGGCTAAAGTAGATTCTAGTGTCGGATTGCTAGGTATGCGGCTGACTAATACAGGGTGATTCATCACTCCATTAATAAATTGCGGTAAGTGACGTTCTTTATACTGTTTTATTAGTGCTGTTTTACCTGTGCCTGTATCGCCATTTAACAGCATGCAAGGCTTTTCACCTGTTAGCCCTTTACCAAGTCTTAATCTGTCAAAGTCGTTAAATACCGTGCTTATTATTGGGTATTCAATAAATACATCGCGAAATTCATTAAGCTTTTCTTTTTGTTTGTCGGTCAGCATAATTAAAATCCATCTAAGTCTGAGATAAAGTCATCCCAGCTATCTGTTGGTTGCTCTTTAGGTGTAACCTTTTTGTGTTCTACTGCCTCGCTCTGAGCTATTGATTTCTGCGAGTCGCTACTAACATTTTGATGCTTAGCTAACGCTTTACCCCCTTTTACCTTTGAGTGTTTTGGCGCATTTTTTAACTCTTCAAACTCGTTTTGGATTTTATTATGAATAAACATACGCGCTTTTGCTAAGCCTACATTATCGATAGAGCCCGAAATAAAATCGCGATGAATACGTATATTTATTTTATGCTGATTTAAACTTAAATTTTGGGTGTAACCGTTTGGATCTATGCATGGCACTTTTATGTAATGCTCTAGCTTATCGAGGTAAACGTATATATAAGAAATATCATCAGGGTTTAATTTAATTAAAACTTCTTGAGATACTTTATGGCTAAATTGCTTTCTATAATTGGCCAGTTCAGTACTGTCGTAGCTTAAGTTTTCTAGCCGTATTCCACCTTTACGAAGCACCCGATGATTTGAAATGCTGAGCACAACATCTAGCTGTTGAAGATCATCATTACTCAGCACTGTTGGTGGTAACGTATTAAAGCCTTGATCCCATAATTGGCTTGGTATGTACTTAAATCGGCTGTCGGCATCTTGATGGTAAACGTCTACTACCCATTTATGAAATAACTGCATAAAGGTCGTAAAGCGCATGATTGCATCTTTTTTGGGATTGTATTCATGCTTTTCTAAAATATTAGAAAAGGTTTTACCGGGAACTGGATCTAATAACTCAGTGTTAATTGTGCCGAACATACGTTCTACAAAGGGTTTTAACCAAGGCTTTGCGACAGGGTTATATTGAGTATTAATGCCTATTTCTTCACAAGCTAGTTCAAGGCTGTTACTCCAAAATTCAGCGCCATTATCAACTACGAGTGTTTCAATTTTACCTGCACACTTCCACTCATTAATCGTATCTGGGTATAGTTTTGCCACTTCATTTTTAGGTTTCATCGCATTTAGCATTGCTCGCCTTACTGCATCATAGCTAGGCTCACTGAAACTAAAGTAATAGCCAACAATACAATGGCTATACACATCTACTAACATGGTGAGTGTTGGCCTACCAAGTGGGATGTGCAGCTCATCATCTAATAGAATAAGATCAAGTGGTGTATGGTCAATCTCAACTTTTTCGAGTACTCGGGTAGGCCGTGTATGCCCTTCTACTTTATTAAAAGCAATATCAGCAAGGCGCTTACCATAACGAGCAATCATTACTTCGTATTGTGGTAAGTTATCTATTCTGTTTTTAAACGCTTTGTATGTTAAAGGCTTTAAATCACTGCCAACAACACTGTCGTTTTCAATAATAACTAAGTCTTTATAGAACTTGTAAGCCGAAGCCACTGATGGTTTTTCTTTTACTAAGTAACGCTCAAGTGCTTTTTCAAAAAACTTATCGGTTGCTGTATCGCGCGTTCTATTACCTTTTTTTTGGTGGCTTGGTATTAGCACCATTATATTTTTATCCGCATTTGTATAAGCGCTATACCATCGTGCGGCGGTTCTCCAACTGGGCTTTTTTTCTCCCTCAACTTCGGGCATTAATTTTAATAAAGGCTCAAGGTTTTTTTGTGTCCAACCGCCTTGAATATTAACCTCAAGCCATTGAATATATTTAAGCTTAGCAAATGTTGTATTTTTAATTTTTTCAGGAAGGGCTTGTAAATCTTTGGCGTAATTTTGAGGGAGTTTGGTTTCTACTTTTGGTAATGGCTGGTTAAACTCATCATCAAACAAACCGTCATTAAACATTGTTAGACCAAATTGCTGTTTCTATTGATATTTCATTTGTAGTTAAGTCGGCAAATAACTGCCCTAGTGATAATAAGCGTAGCACCGAAGCAAGTAGCTCACCGGCAGTTACTTTTAAAAAGTTAACTAACTGGCCCACTTTAATAGAGCCGTATTGCTTAACAAGTTCTAGCACCGATGCTTGCAGCTCTGTTAAAGACTGAAAACCAGAGTAGCGATGTAAAAGCTTTAAGTTATTGAGTGTTGGGTATACACGGATTTGTTTATCTGTAACCAGTATTAAATCACGTCCATCTTGCTTAGCTATGGCTTGCTTTTCAATAAAACGTGCACGAAAGTCCTCTTCGACAATTTTACTTTGCGGTTTTACTTCAATAAATTTTTGCGTGCCGTCTGTATGGGTAAGTAAAAAGTCAGGTGTGTAAGGGCAAATACGGTTATCAAACTCATATTCGTAACCTAGTGGTTGTGCTTCAAATGCAACTATTGATGGTGAAAATTCAAAATGAAAACAAGCATCAAACTCTAAAGAGGATTGAACTAAACAAGTAGATTTATTTTTTTGACTAGCAAATTTATGATTGTGATTAATTGGAGAATTTTTGATTTTTTTTACGTACATGTGAGTCAACCATCTAACCATTTGGTTAAATACTAGACTATGCCACCTTATACTTCCAATTTATGCCATCTATTAGTACAAATATGTCAACTTATACTTCAAACAACACCCAAATGAGGAATTTGGGTGGCAGTCTTACCAGCCACATCTCGGCACACACGTCACAAACTGTGGCTGCTCCCTTCCGGGCCTGACCAGGTTCGCCTGCTAGTGTTGCGAGAGGACCAATAAGACTACCATTGAGGGCCTTGGTTGGCGCGGGAAGGATTATCTCTACTTTTGCCCTGTTATTCAAGGGATAATCTAAAAAGAAAGTGCGATTGCATACTTCATATACAATCGCGACGTATTTAGCTGTTTTAGTGCGTATTAATTGTTCTCTAACTGCGCTTTTATATCACGAAGTGCTGCTTTTACTTTTTTCATGTTTTCTGGACCCATACGTAAAAGCTGTTTTTGCGCAGCAGGTAATTGCTCCCACTCCGAAAACGCATACTGATACGTCACTGAATCGCGAAGTAACGGCAAGTCACCTTCAGGCTCTGGCGTATCAAGTAATAAATCGATTGCATCGGTTAGCGTTTGATTAAACTCGTCATCGCCGTAACCAATTTCACTGTATGCATTATTTATAAGTGGCTTGTACTCTTCGTACATGCGAACGGCTTGCGCTGCACTCATACTGGTAAATATTTTCACATACGGGGTATAACGCTCGTAGCTGTTAGGGTTAATTGTGAGGATATCCCCTTCATTAACGCTAAATTTCTCTTCTGGCTGTACAACAGGCGTGTGCTTTTTAGCTACCTTACCTTTAGCTAGGTTATCTACAAATACAACACCACGGCGAATTACATCGTCGGTCACCATTAGGCTCATTACTGAGTCGCTTAGGTACTCATCCATTTTAGCAACCACAACTGCATCACTTTCGTTAAGTGTTGGTAGTGGTTTTACTTCAGGCACTGGCTCACTTGGGCTTTGTGCTGGTACTTCAAGCTCGGCTGGTTTTTCTGGCATTACAGATGGCGCGTCTACCACTGGGTCATTCTCGGGTTTAAGCTCCATCATAGGTTGCTCTTTAACTGCGGGCTCTACCTCAGTGCGTGTTTCTTGCTCGTCACTTGGTGTGAGCAATACGAAGGCGGCCGCACATGCTACGACTATTAAAATAATAACGGCGAAAAGAATATTGTTATTAGGTGGACGTTTTTGAACATCTGATGCTTCTGGTTTATCTGACATACGAACTCCATAAAAATTAAAATGCGATATCACTTAGAGTACGCTAAGTGGATTAAATTCATTCTTACACAAATACTATGACATTTTATAATACGGCAATTATAGCAAAGTAAGTTACCTACTAAATTGGGTGATTAAATAATGTAATAAGCATTAGGGCAGTTATCCTTTGATTCTTCTAGCTTAAAGACTTACAGTTAATAAATAAAGTAAAGACGTAGAACAGTTTAACCACCAATATGAAAATCAAGCAAGTTGATCCACAAAAACCTAAAACTGCCTTATTACTTACAGGTGGTGGCGCACGAGCTGCTTATCAAGTCGGTGTGCTAAAAGCGCTAGCTCATAGTATGCCTCGTACTGCTCCATTGCCATTTAGAGTAATAAATGGCACCTCCGCTGGCGCTATTAACTCAGCTGCATTGGCATGTTACGCTTCTTGTGCGCATTTGGCTGTACGAAAGCTTGAATCAGTTTGGAAAAACTTTTCAACCTCTATGGTCTATAAAAGTGACTTTTTAAGCGTGTTTGGTCATATTGCTCGCAATATCTTAACGAGCTTTCAGTCAGAGCATATTAACCACCCGCCAGCGAGTCTGCTAAATAACCGCCCTCTGCGTAGTTTATTAAACGAGATTTTAGATTTACACCGCATTGAGCGCAATTTACACCGTAATTATTTAGATGCGCTGTCGATTACAGCCTCAAGTTATACAACGGGTGACTCGGTTGCATTTTTTCAATCTAATACACAAACATCTTGGCAACGTGCTAAACGCGAAGGCCGCGCAACTCGTATTAATGTTGAGCACTTAATGGCATCAAGTGCCATTCCTATGGTGTTTCCAAGTGTAAATATTTATAACCATTACTTTGGTGATGGCTCTATACATCAACTTTCTCCGCTGAGTCCGTCGATTCATTTAGGCGCTGAAAAAATATTTATTATTGGGGTAGACCAACCTAAAGAATTACACCCGCCGGGTTATTCGCCACATTATCCTGGACTATCTGCTGTTGCGGGGCATTTACTAGACAGTGTATTTACCGACACTATGCAATCGGATTTAGAGCGTTTGGCTCGTGTTAACCGAACATTAGGGCTATTACCCGCTCGTGATAAACATCAAGAACTTAAACAAATAGATACCTTTGTAATTAACCCTTCGCAAAACTTTAACGCAATTGCAGCGCAGTATTACGACGATATGCCATGGGCCATTAAAGTATTGCTACGTACCATAGGTGTTAAAAAACATTCGCAATCGAGCTTAACCAGTTATCTATTGTTTGAAAAACGCTACACCCAGCATTTAATGCAAATTGGTTATGAAGACGGTATGAAAAAATTACCGGAGATACGCAAGTTTTTAGAACTAGATTAAGCCCAAACAGAAACGTTATTCTATTCCGTCGAGCAGGTAGTGCTCTACCCGCTCAACACGCCTTGGTTTACCTTGTAACACTAAAACGTCATTAGCCAATAAGATTGTTTGTGCTGATGGCGTGTCTATTTCGGCCCCTTCTCTGCGCAGTGCTTTTACCAGTACTCGACGCTTTTCTAAATTTAGATTTTCGATTGTTTTATTAACTGCATAAGCTTTATCAGGCAGAGCAACTACATGTAAGTACTCTAACCGGTCACTTGATGTATCTTCGTTATCTTTAAAATAGCCTGCATAAAAGCTTTGCATTAACGGATAACGATTACGACGCTCTTTACTTACTCTGCGCACAATACGCGTCATCGGTACTCCCGACATAGACAACACATGCGACACGAGCATTAAGCTTGCCTCTAACGACTCAGGTACTACTTCGGTTACACCTAGCTCTTTTAAATAATCTAGCTGGCTATCGTCACGGGTACGAATGAGTATTTTAACATTGGGTGCTATTTGCTTTATGGCATCAATAACAACTTGTGCATGATCAAACTCTGTAAAAGTAATAATAACCAAGCGAGCTCGCTCTACTCCTGCGCACTTTAAAATATCTTTTTGTTTAACATAGCCAAATATGACAGGCTCACCCGCCGCTTTGCCTTCTTGTACTAAAATTGGGTTACTTTCAATCGCAACATAGTCAATTGCTTCGGGCTTTAAAAAACGCGCTATAGTTTGCCCAACTCGCGAAAAACCACAAATAACAACATGGTCGCTATAAAGCGTACTACTTTGTGGCTCACTCTCGAGCGCCAAACTTGGGCGATCGAGTATGCCTAAACGCTTTAAAATTACTGGCGTTTTATCAATCAAAAATGGAGTAAATGCCATTGAAAGCACACCAAGGGCAATTAAAAATGAAGCTTGCTCTGAGTTTAATAATTGATGCTGGCCAGCAAGTGCAATAAGTACAAAGCCAAACTCCCCCATTTGCCACAGCATAATGCCACAGGCGAGTGAATCTTGGTTTCGCTCATGCATTAGCCGCGCGCTAAAGGCTACCACTACAATTTTTAATACCAGTAAACCCAGCAAGGCACCAATAATTATTATGATATGCCCTAGTACAAATAAAATATCTAGCTGCATACCAACAGTAACAAAAAATAGCCCCATTAAAATATCGCGAAATGGGCGTATATCGGCCTCTAACTGATGCCTGTAATGGCTCTCACCTAACATCATTCCGGCTAAAAAAGCACCTAGCGCCATAGACAAGCCAAACATATACGTTAAAAAACCTGCAAACAACGCGACTAATATGGTGGTAAGTACAAATAACTCATCGGTTCGTACTTGCGCTATTTCTTTAAACACAATGGGCAATACCCACTTACCAATTGCCCAAAGAAGCACACATACAAATGCGCCTTTACTTAGGGCAAACGCTAAAGCCCAGCCAATACTTTGAGAGTCACTTGATGCAAATAAAGGAAGTATTATTAATAGAGGAACGACAGCAATATCTTGAAAAAGTAGAACACCAACAGCCAATTGCCCACGGCGCTGATTAAGCTCACCCGTTTCTTTTAATAGCTTAACAACCACAGCAGTTGAAGAAAGCGCCATAATTGTGCCAATGGTAAAGCTGGTGAGTAATGAAAAGTTTAAGCAATATAGAATAATAATGAAGAGTAAACTGGTTATACCTACTTGTAATGAGCCCAAACCAAATACTAGATTTCGCATTGCCATTAGCCGAGAAACAGAAAATTCTAGCCCTAAACTAAATAACAAAAATACAATGCCCAATTCAGCCACAAACTCTATTTCGTGAGATTGTGTAAGCCAACCAATACCATGACTACCGGCTAAAACCCCCGTTGCTAGGTACGCTAAAATAGGCGGCAAGCCAATGCGCTTAAAAAACCACACAAAAAGAACTGCCGCGACTAATAAGCCAAAAATTTGAGCATTAATACTTTGCAAATGCAGCCTCGCGTTTAAATTAAACTAGTAGCTTGTAAGTAAATATAACAACCATATGTTTTTCATGCAATTTTAAAATATGGCACAAAAATAGCTTAGTTATTGCAAAGTAACACCCTCGGGGGAGAATTTAATGGAAAACGTCCATATTTTGACGCAGCGTGTGTCTGGTCGCAGTGATTTTTTGCCGTTTTCAGCTGAACATTCGCCAACAAATGAAATAACTGAAACGCATGAACTCGTCGCAGAGCTACAAACAAGCTTAGTGATCGAGGATGTTCTGGCTATTTACGCTAAATTTGCAAAACAATTGCTCAATTTTTCTGGATTGCAGTTTCAATCAACTTTAGGTACTGCTCAAACATCACAAAGTGATACAAGTAGTACACCCTATATTTTTGATTTAGCGATTAATAAAGACCACTTAGGGCAGCTAATCTATTTTAGTAAATTCCCGCTTGGTCACGCAATTGAGAAAAAATTACATACATTACATACTGCGTTGGTTTATCCACTTCGTAATGCGATGATGTATAACCGCGTACTAAAGCTTGCCACAAAGGATGCGTTAACCGGTTTAAATAATCGTAGTCAATTTAATGACTTTTTACTTCAAAAGCTTGAAAACTGTCGCCGTTATCAACGTCCATTTAGTTTAATGTTGCTTGATTTGGATAACTTTAAACAAGTTAACGACAACTTCGGCCATAAAATTGGTGACGATACACTTAAAGAATTTTCAAAAGTACTGTGTAGTAGTATACGCGGCACTGATTCGGTATTTAGATTTGGTGGTGATGAGTTTGCTTTACTTATTGAAGACCCTGAGTTTACAACTAATAAAGTGATTGCTGAGCGTATAATGTGCTTAGTAAGAAAATCGCCATTAATGTCTAAGTATAAAGTAACAACCAGTATTGGTTTTACTTTAGCTAACAGCCAAGATTGCGAAACTGAGATATTTGCTCGAGTAGATAAAGGTTTATACAAAGCAAAGGCATCAGGTAGAAACTGCGCAAAAGCATATTAGCCTTTACTTAACTGCATTAAATAAAAAAGCCTAGCTTCCCCCGCTAGGCTTTGCACTTACCAATTTATAAATAAACAACGCAGCACAAAAACCAAAAAAGAACCCGCTAATTAAATTAAGTAATGCAGTAATAGTCGCAAGCGGTGTAAATAATACTAAAAGCAGTGGCAGGCTCACGCCTAAAATAAAAAACAATCCACCTTTACCTAACCAATAAGCTAATAAAAGTACTGCAGATGCAATCCCACCAGCGACTGCATAACCTAACGTAACTATATTTAACTCAAGTAAAACATTAGCGATAACAGCAATAAGCGCTGTTATTAGCATACCCATTGGCGCTTTTGTTACTAACGATAAGCCAACATGCGGCTGTTTACTCATTTATTTACACTCCCAAACAATACCATTTTCATCAACATGCTTAGCACTTATAAAATAACCAACCACTTGAACTAATTCATCATTATAAAAAATAAGTGGCACACTGGCGCGTAGCCACGGCGCTATTTTTGCATCTTTAAACCAATGCTTAACTGTATTACTACCAGGCTTTTTAAATGGTTTAATACGTGCGCTATTACAATTAAAGCGCACTATTACTTGCTCATTTGAGTGTGGAGGTCTTACTCCAAAACCAATGCTTTTAATTAATAAGCGCCCGTCTGCAAGTTTTAGCTGCGAATGATTCAGCTCAATATCAGTTAATACTTCGCTTGGTGTTACAAAATACAAATAACCTTGATGGCGACGTATTTGCCCATCGAGCAAATCAATACGCATTTGTGCGTCGTTTTTTGCGCACATTGCTTGATTAATAATTTGCTCAAGCTGCTTTTGCGATGGCATGACTTGTGTAAATAATGCAAGCCACGCACGTACTATATTTGCAATACGCGCTGAGCTGTATTCACTTATTTGGCTAATGCACAGTGCTTGGTGCTCGTTAATACACTTATTTAAATCAAGCTGAGTGTACTCATCAAGTAGTGTTTGCTGCTGTTGTAGTAGCTCAATACTTCGTGCTGTACATTGTTCAAACCCAGTAAAGCGCTCGGCTAACACAGGTACTATTTTTGAGCGTAAAAAGTTACGGTCAAAACTTTCATCTGTATTTGAGTCATCAGTTATGTGGTTAATACTAAAGCGCGCTGCAAACGCTTCTATATCGCTTCGCTTTACGTTTAACAATGGCCTAAAACATGCACGGCCACTTTGCAGAAAACGCGCTTGGTGCATGGCGCCAAGCCCTTTTAAACCCGAGCCACGCTTTAAGCGCAGTAAAAACGTTTCTACTTGGTCGTTTAAATGTTGGCCCAATAAAACAATGCTGCCTTGTGGGCTTAGCTCATCAAGTGCTTTGTAACGTGCATCGCGAGCTTGGGCTTCAAGGCTCGTACGCGACTGCTGCTCAATTACAACTTTTGCGACTTTAAAAGGCACATCAAGCTCAATACATACATTCTTGCAAAAGCGTTGCCAGTCATCAGCATACTGGCTCAAGCCATGGTGAACATAAATAGCCGATACATCAATTGCAGGATTATCGGCTCTTAAAGCACGCATTAAATGCAGCAACACCACAGAATCAACACCACCAGAAAGCGCCACAGTAAAAACAGTGTTACCTTGCTCAATATAGCTATTTAGTGATTTTTTTAATTGCTGATAAATTGCTGTTGTATGCATATGGCCGCACTTTTATATAAAAACTCTGAACATTTTAAAGCAAAAAAGCCGCATAAGCGGCTTTTTTAACAATTAATGTGTTTAGCAATAACCAAACGACATTAAACGTTTGTAACGTTGATCAAGCATTTCTTCAAGCGTAAGCGCTTGTAAGTCTGCTAGGTCACGCTTAAGGCGTACTTTTAAGTTACGTGCCATAGCATCGTAATTACGATGTGCACCACCTAGTGGCTCATCAACTAAGTTGTTGATTAAGTCTAGCTCTTTAACGCGCTCTGCAGTTACACCCATTGCTTCTGCTGCAAGCGGTGCTTTGTCAGCGCTTTTCCAAAGAATAGACGCACAACCTTCAGGCGAAATTACAGAATAAGTGCTGTACTGCAACATGTTAACTCTGTCGCCAACACCAATTGCTAATGCACCACCTGAACCGCCTTCACCAATAACCGTACATATTGTCGGCACTTTAAGTGACGCCATTACTTTTAAGTTACGTGCGATTGCTTCAGATTGACCACGTTCTTCAGCGCCAACACCTGGGTATGCACCTGGTGTGTCAATAAAGGTCATGATTGGCATTTTAAAACGCTCAGCCATTTCCATTAAGCGTAATGCTTTACGGTAACCTTCTGGCTTTGGCATACCAAAGTTACGTTTAATTTTTTCAGCAGTATCACGACCTTTTTGTTGGCCAATAACCATTACTGGTTCGCCATCTAAACGCGCAATGCCACCTAAAATAGCTGGATCGTTAGCAAAAGTACGATCGCCAGCAAACTCGTCAAATTCCGTGAAAATGCGCTCGATATAATCTCGAGTGTAAGGACGCAACGGATGACGTGCTAACTGTGATACTTGCCAAGCGCCTAAATTAGAAAAAATCTCCTGTTTTTGTTTGGCACTTTTTTCTTTTAATTTGCTGACTTCCTCTTCTAACTCAAGGTCTAATTCGCCAGCGCGGCTGATACTTTGTAATTCTTCAATTTTTGCTTCTAATTCTGCAATTGGAAGCTCAAAATCAAGATAATTGAGGCTCATGCTCTAAACTACCTAATTAGTTAAATTCTAGTTCTACATCTTGCGCAGCCATTAGTGATAACTTATGGATTAAGTCGTCACTTGGCGTAACACACCATTCGATCCCAAGAGTTAATTGCGCCAACGCATCTGGACGTTGGTAATAAACCTTGATCGGACACGTTCCCATTTTATAGGGTTCGAGTACTTTTTGTAATTTATCGAAGAAACCTGCCTCGATTTGCACCATGTTCAGCGTCATTTTAATCGCTTTAATACGCTTTTCACGCGCTTGAGCAATGGTGTTTATTTCTCTGGCGGTCATTGTAATACCACCGGAGAAGTTATCAAAGCTGACCTGTCCAGATATTACCAGGATATTGTTAACTTGGAGCATATCTTGGTACTTTTCAAACTCGTCTGAATACAAGCGTACATCAATCCGTGCACTCTTGTCATCTAAAGTTACTAAGGCCCAACGATTTCCTTTTTTATTAATTAATACTCTAGAAGCAATAACTAAACCAGCTGCCGTTGCAAACACATCACGATTAGTTGGCTGTAAATCAACTATTTTTCCGCTAGTGTAATGCCTAAGCTCACGGCGGTACTGATTTATTGGATGCCCAGTTAAATAAAGGCCTAGCGTCTCTTTTTCGCCATCTAACCACTCGTTATCAGTAAGCCCTGTGGCTTTAATAAAAGCTTGTTCAACTTCATCAGGCTCAGTGGCTAATAAACCAAATAAGTCACTTTGTCCTAATTGCTCAGCTTTGTTGTGTTGATCGGCCGCACGCATAGCATCTTTTAAACTGGCTAGTAATGTAGCACGCCCAGATTGGGTTTTCTCTGGTCCTAATTGATCCAAAGCACCTGCGTAAATTAATTTTTCAGTAACACGTTTATTTAAGCGTTTTAAATCAACACGGGCACAAAAATCAAATAAATCTTTAAATGGGCCGCCTTTTGCACGCGCTTCTAAAATTGCTTCAACCGGAGCCTCACCTACGCCTTTTATCGCGCCAATGCCGTAAACAATTTCACCTTCAAGGTTTACTGTAAACTTAAACTCACCTGCATTTACGTCTGGTGGTAATAAGGTGAGCTTCATGTTTTCACATTCATCCACCAAAATAACTATTTTGTCGGTGTTATCCATATCGGCCGACATTACCGCAGCCATAAACTCTGCAGGATGATGCGTTTTCATCCACAATGTTTGATACGATACGAGTGCGTAAGCTGCTGAGTGAGATTTGTTAAAACCGTAACCTGCGAACTTTTCTACCAAGTCGAAGATTTTTATCGCAAGCTCGCCGTCAATGCCGTTATTTCTTGCGCCATCTTCAAATGTTGAACGCTGCTTTGCCATTTCTTCGGGTTTTTTCTTACCCATAGCACGACGCAGCATGTCGGCGCCACCTAGCGTGTAACCTGCCAGTACTTGCGCAATTTGCATTACTTGTTCTTGATACAAAATAATGCCGTAGGTTGGATCAAGTATTGGTTTTAAGCTTTCGTGCTGATACTGCGCATCTGGGTATGAGATTTCTTCGCGGCCCAGTTTTCGGTCGATAAAGTTATCTACCATGCCTGATTGCAGTGGACCTGGTCGGAACAAAGCCACAAGTGCAATCATATCTTCAAAGCAGTCGGGCTTAAGGCGGCGTACTAAGTCTTTCATACCACGCGACTCTAGCTGGAATACAGCGGTCGTTTCAGCGCGAAGTAACAACTCAATACTTTTTTTATCATCCAGTGGAATGGTGTTTATATCAACGGGGTCTTTACCTTGGCGCTTCATGCGCACATTGGTCATATCGACCGCCCACTGCAATATAGTCAGTGTACGTAAACCCAAGAAATCGAACTTAACTAAGCCGGCTGTTTCTACATCGTTTTTATCAAACTGTGTTACTGGAAACTTACCTTCGTCATCGCAATAAAGCGCAGCGAAGTCGGTAATAGTGGTTGGCGATATTACTACGCCACCCGCATGTTTACCGGCATTACGTGTACACCCTTCAAGGATGCGACACATGTCGATTAAGTCTTTTACCTCATTGTCGCCATCGTAGGCTTCTTGCAAGCGCGGTTCTACATCAAACGCTTTGGCAAGTGTCATCCCGGGGTCACCCGGAATCAATTTTGAAATTCGGTCAACAAACCCGTAAGGATGGCCAAGCACTCGCCCTACATCGCGTATTACCGCCTTTGCAGCCATGGTACCAAAGGTAATAATTTGCGAAACCGCATCTCGACCATACAAAGCCGACACGTGATCAATTACTTCGTCTCGTCTATCCATACAAAAATCGACGTCGAAATCGGGCATTGATACACGTTCAGGGTTTAAGAATCGCTCAAAGAGTAAGTCAAACTCAAGTGGATCAAGGTCGGTAATTTTAAGCGCGTACGCAACTAACGAACCCGCACCTGAACCACGACCAGGTCCAACTGGAATATTATTATCTTTACTCCACTGAATAAACTCCATTACGATTAAGAAGTAACCTGGGAATCCCATTTGGTTGATTACACCGAGCTCAATTGCAAGACGCTCATCGTATTCTACACGTTTTACTTTTCTATCTTCTTCGTCGGGGAATAAAAACTGTAGTCGCTCTTCTAGGCCGTCTTGTGACACTTTAACTAAAAAGTCTTCAATTTTAAGCGAGCCGGTTGGGTAATCAGGTAAAAAGTAAGTACCTAATTGCACAGTTACATTACAACGCTTAGCGATTTCTACGGTATTTTGTAGGGCTTCTGGAATATCGCTAAACAACTCAGCCATTTGCTCAGGTGTTTTTAGATATTGTTCTTCAGAGAACCGTTTAGGGCGGCGCTTATCATCGAGCGTGTAACCGTCAAAAATAGCAACACGAATTTCGTGCGCTTCAAAGTTTTCGGGCTTTAAAAACACCACTTCGTTGGTGGCTACAACCGGTAGCTGCTCTTTAGCAGCAAGCTCTACCGCCATGTGTAAGTAATCTTCTTCAAGCGGTCGGTTGGTGCGAACAAGCTCTAGGTAGTAGTTATCGCTAAAATGCTGCTTATAAAAACTAACAACCGATTCAATTACAGTCGGATTATTTTTTAATAACGCTTTACCTAAGTCACCGTCTTTAGCGCCTGAGAGAATAATTAAGCCTGCTTTTAGCTCAACTAACCACTCGCGGTCAATCACAGGGCGATGAAATACATGCCCACGCTGATACGCTTTAGATATTAATAAGGTAATGTTTTTATAGCCGTCGTTGTCTTTGGCTAATATGGTTAAGCGGCTTGGCTCATCAGGAAACTCTGGGCTACGAACCCAAAAGTCAGCACCCACTATAGGTTTAATACCTGCATTATGCGTGGCGCCATAAAAACGCACTAAACCACAAAAGTTCATTTGATCAGTAATTGCAATGGCTGGCATTTGCAGCTCTTGCGCTTTTGCGACTATTGGCTTTGTTTTAGCAAGGCCATCAACCATCGAAAAGTCTGAATGAACTCTTAAATGAACAAAATCAGGAGCAGCCATGCTTAGCCCTCACCATTGGCTTGCGCCAAAACGCGCTGCACAGGTTTAAAGCTTTTACGATGCTCGTCAATTGCACCGTACTGTTCAAGCGCTGCAAAGTGCGCTTTAGTGGGATACCCTTTGTGCCCTGCAAAACCATATTCTGGGTGGCGTTTATCAAGCTCAAGCATTTCGTCATCGCGCGCTACTTTAGCTAAAATAGACGCTGCTGAAATTTCGGCCACTAAGCTATCACCTTTAACAACAGCTTGTGCTGGCATAGTGAGTTTTGGCAATCGATTACCATCTATAAATACAAATTCAGGTTGTGTGCTTAATGCCTCCACTGCGCGACTCATGGCAAGCATCGTTGCGTGCAAAATATTTAACTCATCAATTTCTGTTGGACTGCAGCGTCCATACGCGTAGCACAATGCTTTTTCTTTTATTTCAATTGCAAGTGCTTGGCGTTTTTTATCCGTTAGTTTTTTAGAATCTGCTAAGCCTGCAATTGGTTTAGTGGGATCTAAAATGACGGCGGCAGTGACTACATCACCAACAAGCGGGCCGCGCCCTACTTCATCTACACCAGCAATTAAGGATACATTGGGTCTATCAATTTGCATTTATTAACTCCGCCACAGCATTGGCTGCTTGTTCACTGGCATTTAATCTAATTTTTTCGTGAATAGCTAAAAAGCGTGCTTTTAGCTCTTTGTTATCTGTGTTGAGCATAGGGGTAAGTGCGTTTGTTAAGTTAGTCACATTACACTCGGTTTGTAAAAACTCAGGCACAAGCTCTTCGTCGGCTAATAAATTAGGCAGCGAAAAGTACTTAATATTAAACGTAAATAAAGTTTTAAAAATCCAATAGCTCAAAGGCTTTATTTTATAGCCCACAACCATTGGCTTTTTATAAAGCATGCCTTCGAGTGTTGCAGTGCCCGAGGCTAATAAAATAGCATCAGCAGCTTGCATCGCTAATTTAGATTGCCCATCAAGCAGGTTAACATTAAGTTTCGGTGCGGTAGCGTTTAATATATCACTAAACTGCGCTTTGCGTTTTACGTTAACCAACGGCACCACAATTTTAAGGTTGGGGTTTTTAGCTTGCAGCTCTGCGGCTGTTTTAATGTAAGTTTCGCTTAGTAAACCAACTTCTGAGCCTCGGCTACCAGGAAGTAACGCCAGTACTTTGTCATCAAGGCTTAAGCCGAGTTCTGCACGTGCTTTAGTATCGTCGTGCTCAAGTGCAATGTCGTCAGCCAAGGTATGTCCTACAAATGTACATGGCACTTGGTGTTTATCGTAAAACTCTTTTTCAAATGGCAGTAACGCAAGCACTAAGTTAGTGGCTGCACTTATTGTATGTATACGCTTTTCGCGCCACGCCCAAACAGATGGACTTACATACTGTACTGTTTTAATGCCCGCATCTTTAAGTGGCTTTTCAACGCGTAAGTTAAAATCGGGTGCATCAATACCAATAAATACATCAGGTGGGTTATCTACAAAATGCTGCACGAGTTGTTTACGTATTTTAAGCAAACGCGGCAAACGCCCTAGCACCTCAACAAGCCCCATTACCGAAAGCTCATCCATGTCGTAAAGTGTTTTACAGCCCTGCGCTTGCATTTTAGGTCCTGCTATTCCTTCAAAAATGGCGTCCGGAAAATGTTTTTTAAGGGCTTTAATTAAACCTTCACCTAAAATATCGCCCGACAGTTCACCTGCCACAATACCAATTCGTAGTTGTTTTTTATCTTTATTCATTTGATTTTATTTCACAAGTAAACCAGGCGTTCATGCTTGTTAGTTTACCGTGTTTTACTGTTTGGTTAAACGCTTTAAATAACTGGTTTTTTATCACGTAAGTTAAGGCTTTATGTTGTTTGTTTTTAATACTGATGTAGCATAGGAAATATATATTAAGTTTTACTAATATGTATGTTGACAAAAATTGCACAAAAGTAAATACTATTACAAACTTTCAGTAATTACTGAAAGTTCATTAAACCTTAACTTTGCCAATTAAATGTTGCCCTGTTAATCCGTCACTCTCAAGGAGCCAATAATGATAGATGAAACCTTTGTGGATCTATCGCGATTACAGTTTGCTGTTACCGCTCTCTTTCATTTCTTATTCGTACCGTTAACGATAGGTATGACCTGGATTTTAGTTATTATGGAATCGGTTTATGTTATGACCGGTCGCGAAATTTATCGTGATATGACTAAGTTTTGGGGAAAATTGTTTGGTATTAACTTTGCAATTGGTGTGGCGACAGGCCTTACCATGGAATTTGAGTTTGGTACTAACTGGTCTTATTACTCCCATTACGTAGGTGATGTTTTTGGGGCTCCCCTGGCAATTGAAGGTTTAATGGCATTCTTTTTAGAATCGACCTTTGTAGGTATGTTCTTTTTAGGCTGGGACAGACTCTCTAAACGCCAACATTTAGGTGCAACCTTTTTAATGGCCATTGGTACTAACATGTCGGCGCTGTGGATTTTGATTGCCAACGGTTGGATGCAAAACCCAGTAGGTGCTGAATTTAACTATCAAACCATGCGCATGGAAATGACCAGCTTTGCTGAGCTTGTGTTTAATCCTGTAGCACAAGTTAAGTTTATTCATACCGTATCAGCAGGTTATGTAGCTGCATCTATGTTTGTACTGGGCATAAGTAGTTGGTACATATTAAAAGGTCGTGATTTAGCGTTTGCTAAACGTTCTTTTTCGGTCGCATCGGGCTTTGGTTTAGCATCAATTTTATGTGTAATTTTACTCGGTGACGAATCAGGCTACGAAGTAGGCGAAGTCCAAAAAGTGAAACTTGCCACAATTGAAGCCGAATGGCACACAGAAGAAGCTCCGGCTGCGTTTACCGCATTTGGTTTTCCTGATTCAGAAGAGCAAGTAACACATGCGGCGGTTAAAATACCTTACGCACTTGGGTTAATTGCTACGCGCTCACTAGATGAGCAAGTAACGGGTATTAACGACCTAGAAAAACAACATGAAGTACGTATTCGCAACGGTATGATTGCTTATGAATACCTTACAAAACTCAGAAACGGTGAAGATACGCCAGATAATATTGCCAAATTTAATACTCTAAAAGATGATTTAGGGTATGGCTTGCTACTTAAGCGCTACACACCTGATGTTGTAGATGCTACTGAAGAACAAATTCAAAAAGCTGTTAAAGACTCTTTTCCTAAAGTAGGCCCTATGTTTTGGTCATTTAGGATTATGGTTGCCTGTGGTGTGGCCATGCTAGGTGTATTTATATTGGCATTTTACTACAACGCACACCGCGTTATTGAGCAAAAACGCTGGTTGTTATGGGCTGCCGTATTGAGTATTCCACTACCTTGGATAGCGATTGAGTTTGGCTGGATTGTTGCCGAGTATGGTCGTCAACCTTGGGCTATATCTGAAATACTGCCGACCTTTTTAGCCACGTCGTCACTAACAGTAAACGATATTTTAATTAGCTTAACTGGGTTTATTGTTTTCTATACTGGTTTAGCCATTGTTGAAGGCTGGCTGATGATCCGCTTTGTTAAGCAAGGACCAAGCTCGCTTCATACTGGTAAGTATCATTTTGAATTACCAAACAAAGCTGAGAAAACTGAAGGAGAGCAATCATGATTTTTGATTATGAAACATTAAAAATGCTTTGGTGGTTGATCATTGGTGTGCTGCTTATTGGCTTTGCTATTACCGATGGCATGGATATGGGCGTTGCTATGTTGCTTCGCCTAGTTGGTAAAACAGATTCAGAGCGCCGTACGGTAATTAATACCATTGGTCCACACTGGGATGGTAACCAAGTATGGTTTATTACCGCAGGTGGCGCGTTATTTGCAGCGTGGCCTATGGTTTATGCAGCTGCATTTTCGGGCTTTTACTTTGCCATGATGCTAGTACTATTTGCTCTATTTTTTAGACCACTAGGGTTTGATTACCGCAGTAAAGTAGACTCAAAACGCTGGCGTAATAACTGGGATTGGGGTCTGCTTGCAGGCAGCGCAATTCCAGCATTAGTTTTTGGTGTAGCTTTTGGTAACTTATTTTTAGGCGTACCATTTAATATTGATAACTTAATGCGTGTTAGCTACCAAGGTTCATTTTTTGGTTTACTTAACCCGTTTGGTTTGCTTGCTGGTTTAGTGAGTATCACTATGCTAATTGCTCATGCTGGTATGTGGTTACAGCTTCGTACAGCTGATGCAGTAGCAGAACGCTCAGGGCAATATGGTCGTTATTCACTGATTGTGTTTATTATACTGTTTGCAGGCGCTGGTTTTTGGGTTGCTAATTTAACGGGTTACCAAATTGTATCTATGCCTGATACACAAAGTCATGCAGATCCATTAGCTAAAGTAGTAACAACAGCCCAAGGCGCGTGGCTTAGCAATTACAGTGAACGCCCATGGACTATGACCTTTCCTATTTTAGCGTTTGTAATGGCACTAAGTGCGCTATTGTTTTCTAAATCGAACAAACCAGCACTTGGACTTATTTCAACAAGCTTAATGTTAATTGGCGTGATTATGACGGCCGGTGTTTCACTGTTCCCATTTATTATGCCATCAAGCAACAATCCAAATATTAGCTTAACAATTTGGGATGCGGTATCGAGCCATAAAACGCTCAATGTAATGTTTGTTGCAGTGTGTATTTTTGTTCCACTTATTTTAACTTACACCACCTGGTGTTATGTAAAAATGTGGCGCAGAGTAACGGTTGAAGAAATTGAAAACAACACTCACGGTAGCTACTAAGGAGACTAAACTATGTGGTATTTCGCTTGGATTTTAGGTGTACTTTTGGCCTGTACCTTAGGTGTAATAAATGTAATGTGGTACGAATTTCATCAAAATAAAAACAGCATTGCTGATGATGAACAAGCCATGCACGATTTATTAAACGATGCTAACAACACAAAAGATGACGACTAACCCCCGACCAGATCGCGCGCAGCAGCAATCACTGCGCGCTTTTTTAAAGCGTCAAAGTAAACCCGCTGCAGTGTGGTTAAAGTTAAGCATAGCACTGGGTACCTTTAACGCATTACTGATGATTGCAGGTGCTTATTTACTTGCGCAAACTATTCACAACGTTATGTTTGAAGGTAATAATTTAGCCCAAGTTACTCATTTATTATGGCCCTTAGCAGACATTATTTTATTGCGCGCGGTGTTTTTAGCGTTAAGCGAACGCTTGAGTGCATATGCTGCACTTAAAATAAAATCGGCTATGCGCCAAACACTTCTAAATAAGCTCAGCTTACTTGGGCCAAGCTATATAGAACAACACGGCCAAGGCGCTACATTAAATACCCTACATAATGGCGTAGAAGCACTCCACGACTATTATGCTAAATACCTACCTGGTGCTGCTTACAGCGCGCTTATTCCGCTGGCAATATTAGTTGTTATTTTTCCGACAGATTATAAAGCTGGGCTGATATTTTTATTAACCGCCCCGCTCATTCCTTTTTTCATGATTTTAGTAGGCTCAAAAGCCGAAGCTTTAAACCAAAAACGCTGGAAGCAACTTGCTGTACTGGGCAATTACTTTTTTGACCGCGTACAAGGTTTAACTCAACTCAAGCTATTTAATGCAACACGTACCGAGCTTAAACAAATAGCTAAAATTTCAGATGATTTTAGACACGCTACACTCGATGTTTTAAAAATCGCGTTTTTATCATCATTTGCACTTGAGTTTTTAGCCACCATTAGCGTGGCATTAGTCGCAGTAATTATTGGTTTTAGACTGTTTTTTGGCACTCTTGATTTTGCTACTGGCTTTGTGGTGCTACTTTTAGCGCCTGAATTTTATTTACCACTGCGCCAGCTAGGTAGCCATTACCATGCACGTTTACAAGGCATTAGTGCCGCTGCCGATATGGTTGCGATTTTAAATGCACCACTGCCAAGTGACGAAAATGCGTCAGTGACTACAAGCTCGCCTGAAAACAATTTAACTTTAAATGCAATTAACTCCATAAGTATTACCGACCTCAATTTTATATACCCAGATAGTAACGAAGGGATTAAAAATATAAATTTAACATTGCCAAATAAAGGCTTAATTGCAGTTGTGGGCAGTAGTGGCTCAGGTAAAAGTACGTTGTTTGATTGCTTATTAGGGTTTCACCCTGAGGTGATTAACAACCTATCTATTAATGATCAGAGTTTAAGTACAACCGATATTACTTACTTGCAAAATAATATTGCATGGATACCACAACAAGCGACGCTATTTTACGACACCATTGCTGCCAACATTAAATTGGCCAAACCCACTGCCACACAGCAAGAGCTTGAACACGCGGCAAAACAAGCTGGTGTGCTTGAATTTATTAATACCCTACCCGATGGTTTTAACACGCTGATAGGTGAGCAAGGCGAAGGGCTTTCTGGCGGTCAAAAACAACGTATTGCACTGGCTCGCGCATTTATAAAACAAGCACCAGTCTTAGTGCTTGATGAGCCCACTGCGCACCTTGATAGCCAAACAGAGCTGCTTATTCAAGATGCTATTAATGAATATGCTAAAAACAACTTAGTGTTAGTTATTGCCCATAGATTAAATACCGTTAAACATGCCAGCAATATCATTGTGATGCACGATGGAAAAATAGCTGAGCAAGGTCACTTTGAAACACTTGCAGCGCAAAATGGTGCATTTGCTGACTTACTAAAAACGGCTGAACAAGGGGTGGCGCATGCGTAATTTTATTCGCTTATTAAAGCTTTGTGCTCCTCATTACAAAGCTATGCTATTGGGTACATTTTTAGCGACGATTACGGTATTAGCTAATGTGGGTTTATTGGCTATATCTGGTTGGTTTTTAGCATCAATGGCCGCTGCAGGTATTGCAGGCGTGCAAATGAATTATTTTACTCCTGCCGGCACGATTCGTTTTTTAGCAATTGTGCGAACAGCATCGCGCTATGGCGAACGCCTAGTTACTCATAACGCCACGTTTTTATTACTAAGTGAAATACGTACCAATGTCTTTACAACGTTAAGTAAGCTTAACAATGTTGATTTAGCAATGAGCCGCAGCGCTGATTTAGTTAACCGATTACAAAACGATGTAGACGCACTCGATAAATTTTATTTAAACGTTTTACTTCCTATGCTGGTCGCTCTTTTAAGTGTGCCAATCATCATGCTGTTTATGTCGGCCTATAATGGCAACGTCGCCCTTATTTGCTTTACTGGCATTATACTTATTGGTGTGGTTATACCTGCCCTACTCAGCGCAAAGCTCACTAAAAACAGCCATAAAGAAACACAACTGAGTGCACAACTTCGCTCTGAGCTTTCAGATACACTTACAGGCCTTAGAGAGCTTAGTATTTATCAAGCCCGTTCGCAGCAACTTAATAAGTGCGACGAATTAAGCGAGCAGTACAATCAGCAATTATTTATTCGCCACAAAGCACTGGCAAACTCAGATGGATTAAGCTTGTTGGTTGTTCAATTAGCCATGCTTGCTAGCATAGTAACCATTGTCCCACTGGTTTACGCAAGCAGTATGGTAAATGTAGAACTTGCTATGTTAAGTTTGTTTGTACTGGCAAGCTTTGAAAGCGTATTACTACTACCCAACGCGTTTATAGAGCTTCCAAGTGTTTTAAAAGCAGCAGAGCGATTGTTTACACTTGAAGATAAAGCAGCTAGTTCGCAAATTGAAAGTAAACATGTAGACATTGATGAAAACTTTAGCGCGCAAAATCACACGTTAGTACTTAACAATATTAGCTACCAATATGGTGAACAAACAGCGCTAACTAATATCAGTTTTGAACTAATGCCTCAGCAAAAGGTAGCAATTGTAGGTAGAAGCGGCAGCGGTAAAACGACGCTTGTAAATTTACTTACTGGTTTATGGCCTTTGCAACAAGGCAGCATAACGCTAAACAATCAAAATAGCGTTGTTGACTTACATTCGTTAAATAATGATATACGCGCAAATGTTATAAATATACTCGCCCAGCAGCACCATATTTTTGATGGCACATTAAGTGAAAACTTACGTTATGCCGCGCCAAATGCAACCAAAGAGCAAATGATTGAAGCGCTCGCATTAGCTCAATTGAGCCCATGGTTTAATGAGCTAAAAGAAGGTTTAAAAACACGATTAGGCACTGGCGGGCGTAACGTGTCGCAAGGTCAATCTAGGCGTATAGCCATTGCCCAAGCATTACTTAAAAACCCTGCTATTTTAGTACTTGATGAACCAACTGAGGGTCTTGATAATCAATCTAAGCAAGGGGTAATGCAAGCAATAATGCACGTTATGAATAACGCCAGCGTGCTGACAATTACGCACGATCCTGCCCTTCTTGCTCAAATGGATAATGTTGTATGGTTAGAAGACGGCAAAGTAGTCGCACAAGGCTCTCATAAAGAGCTCAGTAGCACTTATCCCGACTATGTTGCGCTAACTACCCGGTTTTAAAACCGTTACTGATACATCAATAACGCCGACTTTAGGGTCGGCTATCTTTTTAAACATACTCTTTGATAAATCAATAATACGACCTCGCACATACGGGCCTCTATCGTTAATTCTTACCGTGACTGATTTATTATTAGCGAGGTTGGTAACAACGACCTTAGTGCCAAAGTCGAACTCTAAATGGGCTGCTGTGGCGGCCTGTTGGCTAAAGCGCTCTCCGTTGGCAGTTGTTCTCCCGTGATATTTGTCAGCATAAAAAGATGCTTTACCAACTTGAGTAACCTCTCCAGTAGATGATTTAACAATAGGTTGGCTACTACAAGCGGCTAACGCTGAAGTAATAAAAAGAGTGACAACTAACTTAGGTAAACGCATAGGATGACTTTTATTATACAAATTAGATGCATACTAACTTGAGCTCGCTGAGTATTAACTGAATTAGGTCTAAACCGTGGGCAATAAAAACCACCTTCGATTTATCATCTAGGGTGGTTTTTTATGCTTAGAGCAAAACGCGCGAATTATCTTACAATGCCGCGCTCTGAGCTTTTAACAAAGTCGACCATCAATTTCACAGCAGGGTACTTTTCGGCATCTTCACTAAGCGATTCAATCGCTTCGTCTGCACCTAAGCTTTTACGGTAAAACGCTTTGTATGCACGGCGTACAGCCATAATTTCATCACTTTCGAAACCACGACGTTTCATGCCTTCTTTATTGATAGCGGCAGGACCTGCTGGCATACCAATGGTAGTAACAAAAGGTGGTACATCTTTGTTAACACCTGAATACATACCAATAAAGGCATGTGCACCAATTTTACAAAACTGATGAACTCCCGAATTACCACCTAAGATAACCCAGTCGCCTACATGTACATGGCCGGCCACACTTGCATTGTTAGCAAAAATTACGTTATCGCCAATTACTGCATCATGTGCAACGTGTGTATAAGCCATAAATAAGTTATTACTACCAATTTTAGTAACGCCTTGGTCTTGAATTGTACCACGGTGAATAGTGGAACATTCACGGATAACATTGTTATCACCCATGATTAATGTGGTTGGCTCGTTGTTGTATTTTTTGTCTTGGCAGGCTTCGCCCACAGACGCAAACTGAAAAATATGATTGCCAGAGCCAATAGTTGATGGCCCTTTAACAACAACATGAGACTCAATAATACAGTTATCACCGATAACAACATCATTGCCAATATAACTATACGGACCAACTGAGACATTGTTGCCTAGTTTAGCGCCAGGTTCGATTATTGCTGTAGAATGGATCACTATTAAAACTCTCTTCTCGCACACATAATTTCGGCACTACATACAACTTTGCCGTCGACTCTAGCTTCTGCAGCAAACTTCCAAATGTTGCGACGTTCTTTTAAAAACTCAACATGAAGATGCATTGTATCACCTGGGATCACTGGCTGTTTAAAACGTGCGTTATCAACAGCAGCAAATAAATATAGTTCGTTTTCACTACGATTTTCTACTGTTTTAAAACCTAATAAACCCGTGGCTTGCGCCATTGATTCTAATATTAGCACACCAGGAAAAATTGGCTGATTTGGGAAATGGCCAGTAAATATAGGTTCGTTTATAGAAACATTTTTAATAGCATGTAAAGATTTGCCAGGTGTAAAATCAATAACACGATCAATTAATAGCATCGGGTAACGGTGCGGTAATAAACTTAAAATTTCTTGAATATCAAGGCTATTTAATTCGTTTGCCAAAATAGCATCCTTATTAGTGTTCAACGTTATGACTTAGCCAATGCTTCCAGCGCTTTAAGACGAGATTTCATGTCTGAAAGGTTACGCAAGTGAGCTATTGATTTACGCCATTCTTTGTTTGTTGTATGGGGCATACCAGATGAGTAAATACCTGGTTCGGTGATTGATTTTGTCACCATACTCATGCCGGTAATTATAACACCATCACATACAGACATGTGACCATTAATTGCAACCATGCCACCAATTTGACAGTTTTTACCAATGGTAACGCTTCCTGCAAGTACGGTGCAGCCCGCGATTGCGGTGCCTGAATTAACTTCAACGTTGTGCGCTATTTGACACTGATTATCGATAATAACATTGCTATGAATGATGGTATTGTCCAGTGCGCCACGATCGATTGTGGTACTTGCACCTATTTCAACTTTATTACCTATGATCACAGAGCCAAGCTGAGGTATTTTTACCCACTGCCCGCGTTCGTTCGCATAACCAAACCCATCACTACCTACAACACTATTTGCTTGAAACAAACAATCTGAACCAATTTCAACATCGTGATAAATAGTCACACTAGGCCAAAGCTTAGTGCCAGAACCTATTTTAACACATTCGCCGATAAAACTGTTCGGACCAATTTGCGCGTTGTCACCAATCACTGCATTAGCTTCAATGACTGCGTTAGCACCAATTGCGGCGCTGTCACTAACAATAGCTGTTGGATGCACCGTAGCGCTTGGATGAATACCTGTAGATGCTGATCGTGGCGTCGTATCCATAAATTGCGCTAATTTTGCGTAACTTACATACGGATTAGCAACAATAACTTTACTACCACTAAAGTACTCTGCATCGGCTTGGCTTACTATTACAGCGCTAGCTTGAGTGGTCTCAAGTTGCGTGCGATATTTTGAGTTCGCTAAAAATGCAATATGCCCAGAATGGGCATTTGCAAGTGTCGCTATTTTTTTTATTTCTAAAGCGCCATCACCCTGAAGTTCGGCGCCTAGAAGTTCCGCAATTTGCGAAAGCGTATAATTTTGCATAGAGTGATTATTTCTTACTAACAGCGGCTACAACTTTAGATGAAAGATCAGTCACTTCTTTAGGGTTAAAGTAAATTGTTGTGTCTTTTACTTTAACTTCGTCGAAGTCACCATCTTTAGCAATCTCTTCAATCGTCTTGATGATTACACCTTGAACTTTAGCAAGCTCTTGGTTTTGACGTGCTTTAATTTCTTGCTCTAAAGGACGGCCTTGTTCAGCAAGATTTTTTTGCATGCCCTGAATTTTTTCACGTAATGTATCTTTTTGAGCTTGGCTCATAGTGGTACTTTCACGTTTAAATTTTTCAGCTTCAAAACGAATATCGCCTTGTAGCTTTTCAAGCTCTTGACGGCGCTCAGCAAACTCAGTTTGTAAAGACTGTTCAATTTTAGCCATTTGAGGAATTTGCTTGTAGATTTCTTGCATGTCAACAATACCTACTTTATGTGCAAGTGCACTCGCAGAAGTACCCATCATTAAAGTTGCTAAAACTGCTACAGCTGTTGATTTAAATAATTTAGTCATAAAAAACTCCTTTAAAAAGTGTTACTAATGTTAAAGCTGATGGTTTTCGTATCGTCATCTTCTTCTTTTTGCAATGGATACGCAAAACTGATCAGCATTGGACCCATTGGAGAGATCCATTGTAATGAAAGACCGGTTGACACCCTAAAGCGCATAGGGTCTGAATAGTCATCTAATTTAGCACGCTCATCTGGTGCTAGGTTTTGGAAACGGTCTACATTAAACTCTGTATCCCATACGTTAGCAGCATCAACAAAGAAGCTCGTACGTACAGAGCTGGTATTTTCTTCATCTAAGAATGGCGTAGGAACAATTAGCTCCATACCTGCCACTGCTTTAGCATTACCACCAATACGGCCTTGTGGCACTAGAATATCAAATTCTGATGCGCCACCAATGCTACCGGTTGTAGTACCGTCTGCACCTGGCGTACCTGGAATAGACTGCGGTATACGCGATACAGCACGTGGTAATATTGTATTACGGTCAAAGCCACGTAGTTCCATTTCCGTTATACGGAAGTACTCTTGGAATGGAAGTGTTTGCTCATACCCGTTTGTAGAACCATAACCATTACCATAACCAAGTGCTGCACGCGTCGAGAATACCCAACGGTGGTCATTTGATATAGGCCAGTAAAAACGCGAATCGTAATTCAGTTTAAAGTACTGAAGATCTGAGTTAGGCGTTGTTGCTGTTAAGTTTAGAGTTTGACGCGAACCCGCTGTTGGGAATAAACCACGGTTAACGGTGATACGCGACCAACCAACACTCAGCTCATACTTAGTAAAGTCAAAGCCTGCATCTGGGTTATCTGGATCTAAGAATGTTTCACGAAGTACACGCGTTTGCTCGTACTCTGCAATATCCGAAAGCTCTTCTTTAATCCAACGGGCGCCAAAGTTAACACGATTTACAGCATCAATTGGAAAACCAATATTTGTGCCTAAACCATAACTTTTCGATTTATATTCAACAAGGCTAAATTTACTTGCATCGTAGTTTCTGTAAAAGATGCTACTGCCTTGCGATACACCATCTGGCGTAAAGTATGGGTCTGTGTACGATAAGCTTAAGCTTTCAGAACCTGTAGAGGTATTAAGGTTTAAACCAATTTGGTTACCTGTGCCTAAAAAGTTAGATTCTGTTACACCAATATTAAACTGCAGACCTAAGTAAGAACCATAAGCAAGGCCAGCATTAAAGCTACCCGCTGATTGCTCTTTTACAGTAAAGTCTACATCTACTTGGTCATCCACACCTGGTACAGGCACTACGTTAAAATCAACAGTTTCCATATAAGGCAAACGTTGAATTTGTAGTTTTGAACGCTCAAGGTTTTGATTAGATAACCAGGCGCCTTCAAGTTGTGTCATTTCACGGCGAAGTACTTCATCAGCTGTATTTTGGTTACCACCAACAATAATACGACGAACGTATACACGCTTACCTGGATTAACCGATAGTGTTAGTTGTACTTCTTGCTTTTCGTCGTCAATTTCTGGAATTGTACGCACTTCAGCATTAGCGTAACCAAAACGTGCTAAGTAGCTTTTAATAAATTCTTCTGACGAAGTAACGACTGAGCCATTGTAAAGCTCACCTGCTCTAAGTGGGATAACACTTTTAATTAAGTCTTCACGGCCAAGCAAGTCACCAATAAAGTCAAAGCCTTTAACGGTATATTTTACGCCTTCAGTTAAGTTAGCTGTAACGTAAACTGATTCACGCTCAGGGCTCACTGATACTTGCGTTGAATCGATATTAAAACGTAGGTAACCACGGTCTAAATAATAACTACGAATTTTTTCTAAATCGCCTTCAATGGTTTGCTTTTGGTAGCGATCGCTACCCATAAACTGCCACCAAGGTAAATCTTGCTGCGATTCAGCAAGTTTAAGAAGCTCTTCATTAGAAAAAAGTTCATTACCCACTAAGTTAATTTGTCGGATAGAAGCTGCATCACCTTCATCAAACTCTAATTTAAGTTTAACGCGGTTACGAGGCAACTTAGTAATACTGATATCTACTTTAGCGTTGTATTTACCAATACTGTGGAAAAACTCAACTAAGCCCTTTTCGATACTATCGATAACGGTTTTATCAAGTGGTTCACCTTGGCGAATATCTTGCTGATCAAGAGACTCATTAAGCTGCTCGTCTTTAATGTCTTTATTGCCTTCAAACTCAATGAAGCTGATGGTAGGACGTTCCGTTACTTTAAAAATAACGTTGTTGCCATCACGAAGGGCTTTTATGTTATCAAAGTGCCCAGAACGATAAAGTGACTTTATTGTTTTTGAAATCGTATAGTCATCAACATTATCGCCTACGTTAATAGGAATATGTGTTAGCGCTGCACCAAGTGCTACACGCTGTAAACCTTCAACTTTCAGGTCTTCAACAATAAAGGAGTTTTGGCCTAGGGCTGCAAAACTTGCACCCAATAAACTTGTTACTGCCAAATGTTTTTTTATAGCCATTTTATTATCTTTATCCTTTACAACTGTATTACCGCATAACACCCTACTAAAGTGGTGCTTTACAATCGTGTTCTAATTAGTAATTTGCCACGCTGTAAAACTACAAACGCGATACATCATTGAACAAAGCGAAACATGTTAGAAAAATGAGCAACAAGGCGCCCACTTTAAAACCAAACTCTTGTGTCTTTTCAGAGACCGGCTTTTTACGAAAAAGTTCAATTATGTAATACATTAAGTGTCCACCATCAAGCACTGGTAAGGGTAATAAATTAAATACACCCAAGTTAACGCTTATTAAGGCTAAAAAGCTTAAAAAGGCCACTAACCCATAGCTTACGCTAGTTCCAGCGCCTACTGCAATGCCCACGGGGCCACTTAAATTCTTAACCGAAACCTGGCCTGTAATTAAATTACCAATCATATCAAAACTG
Organism: Pseudoalteromonas sp. SWYJZ98; assembly: GCF_015864495.1. Taxonomy (NCBI): domain Bacteria; kingdom Pseudomonadati; phylum Pseudomonadota; class Gammaproteobacteria; order Alteromonadales; family Pseudoalteromonadaceae; genus Pseudoalteromonas; species Pseudoalteromonas sp. SWYJZ98. Next base: position 92,380 of record NZ_JADYXA010000008.1, read on the forward strand.
AGTGTAATTAAGCGCCACGTTTCTTTTGTGCCTCGCACGATACTATCGAGCGGGCCGTAATGTCTAGTCTCTACATAACCATCAGGCCATTGCTGTACAACAGGAGCAACGCCTAAAAAGCCTTGCTCAATACCGTTATTATCAATGCGCCCTTTAGGGGTTACTGTAATGGCTTTTATAGTATCTTGTCTTTTTACACTAAATTGTAAAGATTTGTTAGCTGATTGCGTAATAAGATTAACTAATTGCTGCCAATTGCTTATTGTTTCACCGTTTACAGCCAAAATTTTGTCATTAACTTGTAAATTAGCGTGTTCTGCAGCTGAATCTTTAGTCACCGCGGCAATTGTTAAAGTGGCTTGAGGTCTAAACGGTACAATACCTAACGAGCTTAGTGGTGGCACGTCTTGCTGATCTAGTTTCCACCCCTCTAAATTAAGCGTTTTAACACGTGGTTGAAGGTTTTTATCGCGCACTATCACTTCAACGCTTTCTTCACCTAAATTAGACATAAGTGCAAACGTGGCATCTTGCCATGTCGTTATATCATCATCACCAATTTTTATAATATGTTGAGAAGGCATAATGCCCGCTTGCTCTGCCCGGCTACCCTCGGTAATGCTACCTACCACAGGCTTTACCGACTGCACACCCACCATATACATTACAGCAAGAGCAAAAATGGCAAACAAAAAGTTGGCCATTGGACCCGCTGCAACTATGGCAATACGTGCATGTACAGATTTAGCGTTAAACGACAAGTGACGTTGGTTTGCCGGCACGTCATCAACACGCTCATCAAGCATTTTTACATAACCGCCTAATGGAATAGCCGCAATCACATATTCGGTATTATATTTATCGTGCCATTTTAACAATGGCTTACCAAAGCCAATTGAAAAACGCAGCACTTTAACGCCCATTTTTCGTGCAACCCAAAAATGGCCATATTCATGTATGGCCACTAAAATACCAAGCGCTAAAATAAATGAGCCAAGATTCCAAAAAAAATCAAACATATTAATGCGCCACTTTTGTTATAAATTCTGAAGCGCTAATACGCGCTAATTTATCGCACTCTAAAATTTCATCTAAGCTTTGTACATTGGTATACGTTGCAGCTTCAAGCGTTTGTGCATTTATTTTGTATATATCAGTAAAACCAATTTTACCGTTTAAGAATGCACTTACTGCTATCTCATTTGCAGCATTAACCGTTGTAGTCGCGCCCTGCCCTGCACTACACGCATCAATCGCTAATTGTAAATTTGGATAGCGAGAAAAGTCAGGCTTGGTGAATGAGAAATCACATATATCAGAGAAGTTTAACGGTTTAACGCCTGCATTAATTCGCTCCGGGTATGCAAGTGCATGGGCAATTGGCGTGCGCATATCAGGGTTACCCATTTGCGCTAAAATAGAACCGTCATGATATTGCACCATTGAGTGAATAATACTTTGTGGATGAATCACTACGTCTATATCACTGGTGTCGCAATTGAATAACCACTTAGCTTCAATAAACTCTAAGCCTTTATTCATCATAGTGGCCGAGTCTACTGATATTTTTTGACCCATCGACCAGTTAGGATGCGCCACGGCTTCACTTACAGTTACATCTTTTAGTGTGTTTATATCGCGCGTTAAAAACGGGCCACCAGAACCGGTTAGCAAAATTTTACTTACGCCATGTTGCTGTAAATTTTGATCGCCTTTGGCATTTTGTAACGAAGAAGGTAGACATTGAAAAATAGCATTATGTTCGCTATCAATTGGCAGCAAGGTCGCTTTATGTTGTTTAACTTTATCAATAAACAACTGACCTGACATAACTAACGATTCTTTATTAGCAAGGAGTACTTTTTTACCTGCTTCTACTGCACTTAATGTTGGCAGTAAACCAGCTGCACCTACAATTGCCGACATCACGACATCAACATCTGGGTGAGCACATAAGTCGCACATTGCTTGCTCGCCGTGCATAACAAGCGTTTGGCATTGTGTATTAGCTAAATAAGCAGATAGCTGCTCAGCGGCTTGCTGGGTAGCCATAATCGCATAAAGTGGTTCGTGTTCAATACACAGCTCAGCCATTTTTTTTGCGTTTTGCCCTGCAGCTAAAACAAAAACATCAAATAACTCTTTATTGCGCGATACAACATCTAGTGTACTTAAACCAATTGAACCTGTTGCGCCTAAAATAACCAGCAATTGCTTTTGGCTCATAAACTAAGAGTCCACGCATAGCACATTACAAACATTGGAGCTGCAGCCGTTAAGCTGTCAATGCGATCTAAAATACCGCCGTGCCCAGGTAAACAACGGCCGCTATCTTTTAAACCGGCTTCACGTTTAAACATGCTTTCCAGTAAATCACCTACCGCAGAGAACAATGCAATAAATGCAGTCATTATCGCGTAGATAGGCCAAACACCTAAGTTAACATCGGTAAAGTGACAAAATGCTAAAACAAAAATGATAGAAGCGACTACACCGCCTGCTAACCCTTCAATTGTTTTATTAGGGCTCACTTTTGGCATAAGTTTATGCTTACCAAAGCTCTTACCTGAAAAATAAGCACCAACGTCTGCACTCCACACAATACCCAATACGACTAAAATAAGTACAGAGCCAAAATGTGTTGATTCAGCATATTGCGCACTGCGCAGCGTATTTAGTGCAAGCCATAACGGCACAAGTGTTAATAAACCTGCAATGCCGCGCATTACTAAACCTTCATTCCACGCTTTAGCCATTTCTGGATAGCGCCAAATTAAATAACTAGCAACAATCCACCAAGCAAACGAAAGCGTAAATACGTAATTTGCATCACCTACTAGCTTGCCATTTTCCCATAGTGATTCAATAGGCCAATGTAAATTAAGCAGGCCAAGTAAGGCTGCAATCAATACAACAAAAGCACCACGTTTGAGCTTATCGCATAAACCCATAAACGCAGACCATTCCCATGCGCCTAATAATACTATTGCACCGGCAAAGTAACTAAATAACGTAAGCGGTGTATAAAAAACCAAAGCTAATGCCGATGGTGCAAGCACAAGTGAGGTTAAAATTCGTTGTTTTAACAAAATGTGACCCTTATTCTATTTAGGTTTGAGCGAGTAATTGTTTTATTTGTTCGCCCGTACAACCAAAACGTCGCTCTCTGGCAACGTAACACGCTATAGCCTCAGCAAATGCTGCTTCATTAAAATCAGGCCAAAGTATCTCGGTAAAGTAAAGTTCTGCATAAGCAACTTGCCATAGTAAAAAATTACTAATACGAACATCGCCACCAGTGCGAATAAGTAAATCAGGTTCAGCCTGATCTGCCATGCTCATATGCTGTGCTAAGCGCTCTTCTGTAATATCTTCTGCGTTGAGTGTGCCTTGCGCAACTTGCAAAGCAAGTTGTTTAGCCGCGTTAGCCATATCCCAACGACCACCGTAATTAGCTGCAACATTTAAGCGCAATCCGGTATTATTTTCAGTCAGCTTATGCGCAGCGTCTACCTTGCTACGTAATCCTTCAGAAAATCGTGATAAATCTCCAATAATGGTCAGTTTTACATTGTTTTTATGAAGCTTTTTAACTTCCTTTGTTAAAACAAATAAGAAAAGCTCCATTAAAGTGTTTACTTCGTCTTCAGGGCGGCGCCAGTTTTCACTACTAAAAGCAAATAAGGTTAACGATTGTATCCCTAATTTAGTACAAAACTGAACAGATTGACGAACTGCGTCTACTCCTTTTTTATGCCCATACACACGAGGTCTATTTCTAGCTTGTGCCCAACGTCCGTTCCCATCCATGATGATAGCAACATGTTTAGGTAAACATTGCTGTGAAATTGTGTCAGCATCTAGAACCATAAATATCGAGTATTCCATAAAAAAACGCCGCCTAGTATACCCTAGACGGCGTTTCAAAACTAATAATTTTAATAGGTCCTGTCGACCTTTCAGGATTGTAATTTATTCAATCTAGGCAGAACCCTTTGGGCAGCGCGTTTTTAGATTTTATGCATTGCTATCGCCTAATAATGGGAAATAACCACACTACATAGGCTATGCCTTGCCTTAAAACCAAACACACTACTGCAAACTCTACCTTAAAAGATAAACAGGCCCTACTTAGATTTCCATTAACTCTGCTTCTTTAGCAGCTAATAGAGTATCCATTTCTTTGATAAACTTATCTGTAAGTTTTTGAATCGCATCATCTGATTGACGCGCTTCATCTTCAGATATTTCTTTATCTTTTAATAAACCTTTTACATCGCCATTAGCATCACGACGAATGTTACGAATAGCAACACGACCGCCTTCAACTTCACCACGTACAATTTTGATTAGGTCTTTACGACGCTCTTCTGTAAGTGGAGGAAGTGGTACACGAATAACAGTACCTGCCGACATAGGGTTTAAACCTAAGTCAGACGCCATAATTGCTTTTTCAACAGCTTGCGCTAAAGACTTATCAAATACACCAATAGCAAGTGTACGAGAATCTTCAATTGTTACGTTAGCAACTTGGTTTAAAGGCGTTGGTGCACCGTAGTACGACACCATAATGCCATCTAGGATTGCAGGATGTGCACGGCCAGTACGAATTTTAGATAATTGGCTACCTAGTGCAGTTACACTTTTTTGCATGCGCGCTTGCGCGTCTTTTTGAATATCGTTAATCACGGTTTAATCCTAATTATTTGATTATTTCATCTGAGGCTTGTGAAGAAATAAGTGTTCCTTCTTCTTCACCCATAATTACGCGTTTTAGCGCGCCTGATTTATTCATATTAAATACGCTCAATGGCATATTGTGATCGCGGGCTAGAGTAAATGCCGCTAAATCCATAACTTTTAATTCTTTTTCAATGATTTCATTGTAGCTTAAGTGGCTGTAAAGCGTCGCTTCTGGGTTTTTAACAGGATCATCACTGTACACGCCATCCACTTTAGTCGCTTTAATTACTGTATCCGCTTCAATTTCAATACCGCGTAAACACGCTGCAGAATCGGTAGTAAAAAATGGGTTACCGGTGCCCGCTGCAAAAATAACAACGCGGCCAGTTTTCAATAAACTAATTGCTTCAGCCCAGTTATAAGCGTCACATACACCATTTAGCGGAATAGCCGACATTAAACGACAGTTTACAAATGCACGGTGTAGCGCATCACGCATTGCAAGGCCATTCATAACCGTTGCAAGCATACCCATGTGGTCGCCTACTACGCGGTTCATACCTGCTTCTGCAAGTGAACCACCGCGTAAAAAGTTACCTCCACCAATAACTAAACCCACTTCTACGTCAAGCTCTACTAGCTCTTTAATTTCTTGTGCCATACGGTCTAAAACTTTAGGGTCGATGCCGAAGCCTTCGTCTCCCATTAAAGCTTCACCACTTAATTTGAGAAGAACACGTCTAAAAATAGGTTTGCGATTGATAGTCATAGTATAGGGGCCAACTTTTATTGAATTATGGATAAAAAATAACCGCGCTTATGTTAAACATAAAAGCGCGGTTATTTTAAAGAATTTCTAGCTGTGAAGCAAAACCAAATAGTACTTTAATTGCATCTAATTTCCTTTTGCATCACAAATAGTTAATCTTACTGACCTTTAGCAGCTGCAATTTGAGCAGCAACTTCAGCAGCAAAATCTTCTTCTTTCTTCTCGATACCTTCACCAACTTCTACACGTACAAAGCCAGTAACTGTTGCGTTTTTCTCTTTAAGAATATCGCCAACAGATTTTTTAGGTTCCATGATGAAAGCTTGACCAGTAAGAGAAACCTCACCAGTGAATTTTTTCATGCGACCAACAACCATCTTCTCAGCGATTTCAGCAGGCTTGCCTTCATTCATCGCGATTTCGATTTGTACTTGCTTTTCTTTTTCTACAACGTCAGCTGGTACGTCTGAAGGAGTTAAGTACTCTGGACGTGAAGCAGCAACATGCATTGCAACGTGCTTAAGTGTTTCTTCATCAGCAACACCTGCAACAACAACACCGATACGGTCGCCATGACGGTACTCAACTAGGTTTTCACCAGCGATGTACTGCAGACGACGTACGTTGATGTTTTCGCCAATTTTAGTTACTAGCTCAACACGGTCTTCTTCAAACTTAGCTTGTAAGTCTTCGATAGTAAGAGTGTCAGCAATTGCAGCTTCAGCAACTTTATCAGCAAATGCTAAAAAGCTTACGTCTTTTGCAACGAAGTCTGTTTGACAGTTAACTTCTACTAGTACTGCAACACCAGCGTTTTGCTTGATGATGATAGTACCTTCAGCAGCAATGTTACCTGCTTTTTTAGCAGCTTTAGCAGCGCCACTTTTACGCATGTTTTCAATCGCTAACTCGATGTCGCCATCAGTCTCAGTTAACGCTTTTTTACAATCCATCATGCCAGCGCCTGTGCGCTCGCGTAATTCTTTAACTAGGGCAGTAGTTACAGCCATTAGTAAATCCTCAAATCTGAAATCTGGTTTAGATAAGCGGGTTACCCGCTCTACAAGAATAACAAGTCTTCACCTTAAAAAGATGAAGACTTGATGATAGCTAATTACTCAGCTTCAACGAAATCGTCTTTCTCAGCTTGAGCAACGATGTTATTCTCGCGACCTTCAGTGATAGCAGCTGCAACAGCGCTAGTGTAAAGGCTTACAGCACGGATAGCATCATCGTTACCAGGAACGATGTAATCAACGCCGTCTGGGTTAGAGTTAGTATCAACGATTGCAACAACAGGGATACCTAGGTTGTTTGCTTCACGGATAGCAATGTGCTCGTGGTCAGCATCGATAACGAAAAGCGCGTCTGGAAGACCGCCCATGTTTTTGATACCACCAAGGCTCTTTTCAAGCTTTTCCATTTCGCGGTTAAGCATTAACGTTTCTTTCTTAGTTAATTTCTCGAAAGTACCGTCTTGGCTTTGTGCTTCAAGGTCTTTAAGACGCTTGATTGATTGACGTACAGTTTTCCAGTTAGTCAACATACCACCTAACCAACGGTGATTTACGAAGAACTGATCGCTTTCTAAAGCAGCTGCTTTAACTGCGTCGCTTGCTGCGCGCTTAGTACCAACGAAAAGAACTTTACCTTTGTTTGCTGCAGCACTTGATAAAAACTTAAGTGCGTCGTTGAACATTGGTACAGTTTGCTCAAGGTTGATGATATGTACACGGTTACGTGTGCCGAAGATGAAAGGCTTCATCTTAGGGTTCCAGTAACGTGCTTGGTGACCAAAGTGAACACCAGCTTGAAGCATATCGCGCATTGAAACGTTTGCCATTTTATAGATCCTCTATAGTTGTTTAGGGTTAGGCCTCCACATATCCCATAGCACCAACACCGAAGTAATTAAACTTCAAATGCACCCAAGTGTATGTGACGATACGTGTGTGTGTTAAAATAAAATTGTGTTTGCCTTAAATACAAAAAATCATTTAAGAATTTATTTGTAAAAAGACGGCGCGCTTTATACCATATTAAAATTAAATACTCAACGTCGCGTGCAAAATTTGTTCGGCGATAAATGTTAGAAACTCAACTTTGGAGCCTCAATGAGCGCTATTATCAAGACCCCTGAAGAAATAGAGAAAATGCGCGTAGCTGGGCGCTTAGCGGCCGATGTACTTGAAATGATCGGCCCTCATGTAGTGCCGGGTGTTACCACCGATGAGCTAAATACACTTTGTCATGATTATATTGTTAATGTGCAACAAGCAATCCCTGCTCCGTTAAATTATCATGGCTTTCCAAAATCAGTTTGTACGTCAGTTAATCATGTTATTTGTCACGGAATTCCAAATGACAAAGCATTAAAAGAAGGCGACAGCGTAAATATTGACGTAACAGTCATTAAAGATGGCTACCACGGCGATACTTCTAAAATGTTCCACGTTGGAACACCAAACATCCAAGCTAAGCGTCTTTCAGAAGTAACACAAGAAAGCTTATACCTTGCTATTAAAATGGTAAAACCAGGTGTGCGCTTAGGTGATATTGGCTCTGCTATTCAAAAATATGCCGAAAGTTTTAATTACTCTATTGTTCGTGAATATTGCGGCCACGGTATTGGCGCAGGATTTCACGAAGAACCACAAGTAATGCACTACGGTAAAGCGGGTACTGGCGAAACTCTAAAAGCGGGCATGTGCTTAACAATTGAACCAATGGTTAATGCGGGTAAACGCCAATGTAAGCTACTTAAAGATGATTGGACTGTAGTAACTCGCGACCGCAGCTTGTCTGCACAGTGGGAACATACTTTATTAGTGACTGAAAATGGTGTTGAAATTTTAACGCTACGATCAGATGATACTATCGACAGGATCATAGAACACTAATAATAAATAAGAAATTAGGAGCCAGCCCACGTGGCATTACCCAACAAAGTAAAAAAGTTGCTCAGCGATGCTGAGCAACTTAGTGATTATCGCGATTGTTCTAGCTATTTTTATAAATGGTTACATAACGAATTTTCTAAACAACCGGTTGGGAATTTAATTAATGCCCGGGCTGAGTTTATTGACCGCCTACTAATTAAGCTTTTTCATGTTTACGACTTAGCGTGCGAACCTGATTTAGCATTAATAGCAGTAGGCGGATACGGACGAGGGGAGCTACATCCCTACTCCGACATCGACTTTTTATTGCTTGTAACTAAACCGCCAAGCGAAGAAATATGCGAAAAAATAGGCCAGTTTGTCACCATGCTATGGGATCTCAACTTAGAGATTGGTCACAGCGTGCGCACTATAGAACAAGCCATTGATCAAAAACGTGAAGACGTTACTTTTGCCACCAGCTTACTTGAAAGCCGCCTTATTTTTGGTAATCATATTGAGTTTGAAAAACTCAAAACGCATATTCTAGAAACACCCGTATGGCGCTCCGGTGAGTTTTTTACTGCCAAAGTTCAAGAACAAAACTTACGTCACAAAAAGTGCCATGGTACCGCGTATAATCTTGAGCCAAACATTAAAGAAAACCCCGGTGGCTTGCGCGACTTGCAAACTATTATTTGGGTTGCAAAAAAGCACTTTAGAACCGAAACCCTGCAAGAGTTAATAAGTCACGGTTACTTAAGCCATGAAGAGTTTCAAGAGCTTTCTGAGTGCCTAGAGAACCTATGGAATATTCGCTTTGCACTGCATCTAGCCGCAGGTCGGGCTGAAAACCGCTTATTGTTTGATCATCAACCACAAGCCGCCGAAATTTTAGGTTTTGGTAGCGACGGTAAAGCCTCTGTTGAGCGAATGATGAAGCGCTTATTTAGAATAATGAGCCGCGTGCGCGAACTTAACCAAATGCTACTTTCATACTTTGAGCAAAGTATCATGCCCGAAAGTAGTGAAAAAACGGTGATAGAGCTCGACAGAAACTTTGAACAAGTGGGCCATCAAATACGTGTAAAAGATCCATCTGTATTTTTTAGACGTGACCAACTTTTTGTATTGTTTGAGCACATAGCAGACAACCCTGCAATAACGCATATTTACCCAAGCACTATTCGTACAATTCGCCAAGTACGCCGCCGATTATTGGGGGATTTACAAGATTATGCAGCCTGTCGTGAAGCCTTTTTACGCTTAGTTAAACACCCTAATGGCATGGGCCGCGCATTTACGCTTATGCACAAGCACGGCATGCTTGCCGCCTACTTACCGCAGTGGCGTAATATCTTTGGGCAAATGCAGTTCGATTTATTTCACGCCTACACCGTAGATGAGCATACTCACAAATTAATCAAAAATATTTACGAATATTTTGATAAAACAGGCATTAGCGAGTTTCCGATTTGTAGTGAAATAGTCACTCGCATGGATAAGCCTGAGTTACTTTATTTAGCCGGTATATTTCACGACATTGCTAAAGGCCGAGGGGGAGATCACTCAGAACTTGGCGCTGTTGATGCTATAGCCTTTGCTAAATTACATGGTTTTTCATCCTCTGATGCAAAATTAGTTGCATGGCTTGTAAGTAATCATTTACTTATGTCGGTTACCGCGCAGCGTAAAGATATTAACGACCCTGCCGTAATAAAAGACTTTGCAACACGTATTAAAACAGAGCGCCAACTCGATTACCTATATTGTTTAACCGTTGCCGACATACGTGCAACCAACGACAACTTATGGAACGATTGGAAAAACACCCTACTGCGTGAATTGTACTTGCACACGCAGCGCGCATTACGCCTAGGGCTTGAAAACCCAATGGATCAGCGCGACCAAATTCGCGATAAAAAGCACCAAGCTAAACAACGTCTACTCAACTTAGGTTACCCTGAGAATAAAATTGATTTAATTTGGAGTCGCTTTAAAGCCAATTACTTTACCGCCTTTAGCGAACAGCAAATATCGTGGCAAAGTGAGCATTTATTAAGTAGCACCGATTTAAGCCAACCCAGTGTAATTGTATCTAACAAAGCAATGCATGGTGGTACACAAGTATTTGTATACAGCCCCTACTCTGGTGCGCTATTTGCGAGATTAGTGAGTGTAATTGGCTCTAAAAAAGCACAAATACAGCACGCGCAAGTACTGACCACAAAAGACGGTTACGTCCTGTTTAGTTTTGTAATACTTGAAGTAAGTGGCGACCCTATTGCAAGTGGTCGAGCGCAATCAATTAAACGCGGGCTTGAGCAAGCACTTAGCGATCCACGTAAAAAAATTCGCTTTAAAAAGAGCCGCTCTCAACGCTTTAAAGATTTTAATATTAAACCTAAAATTGTGTTGCGCCCACATGCACGCAAAGACCGTAGCTTAATAGAAATTCAAGCCGTCGATATACAAGGTTTACTAACCAAAATAGCCGAAGTTTTCCAAGCGCATTTACTACACATTCACGCTGCCCGTATTACAACGGTAGGTGAACGTGCCGAGGATTTCTTTGTTGTATCTAATAACGAATACCAAGCGCTGACTGATGAAGAGCAAGCAAAAATTCATCAGGCATTACGTAAAAAATTCAACGCCGAAACAGAATAGAGGACACACATGTCAGATTTAAAAACGATGATCGAAAACGCATGGGACAACCGCGATAGCATTAGCCCAAGCACAGTATCAAGCGACGTAAAACAAGCCATTATTGACGCACTTGATTTACTTGATAGTGGCGCAGCACGCGTTGCCGAAAAAATATCAGGTGAATGGGTTGTACACCAGTGGCTTAAAAAAGCAGTATTACTGTCGTTTCGTATTCGCGACAACCAACCAATGAACGACGGTGTAAACCAGTTTTATGACAAAGTACCGCTTAAATTTAGCGACTACACGCCAGAGCAATTTCAGCAAGGTGGTATGCGCGTAGTACCAAACGCTGTAGCGCGCAAAGGCAGCTTTGTAGGTAAAAACGTCGTACTTATGCCATCGTACGTAAATATTGGCGCATACGTTGACGACGGCACCATGGTTGATACATGGGCAACTGTAGGCTCGTGTGCACAAATTGGTAAGAACGTACATTTATCAGGTGGCGTAGGCATAGGCGGCGTTTTAGAGCCTCTACAAGCTAACCCAACTATCATCGAAGACAACTGTTTTATTGGCGCACGTTCTGAAATTGTTGAAGGCGTAATTGTTGAAGAAGGCGCAGTAATTTCAATGGGCGTTTATATCAGCCAAAGCACCCGTATTTACGACCGTGAAACCGGCGAAATTCACTACGGCCGCGTACCAGCAGGCGCAGTAGTTGTACCAGGCGCACTACCATCTAAAGATGGCACCCACAGCCTTTACGCTGCAATTATCGTGAAAAAGGTAGATCAACAAACACGTGAAAAGGTTGGCATAAACGCCCTACTACGCTCAATTGATGATTAATAGTCGGTTGGGTTGAGGGAAACGAAACCCAACGATACGTTGAAGTTAAGTGTTTTAGCTAAACTTTAATTGTATATAGAAAAGCTCTAAGCCGTTGGTTTGGAGCTTTTTAAACTCTTCTAAATGAAGTTTGAGTCTTGGACACTTCTACATTAAAATTCAATGAACTCAAAAGAGACTTTAGACCTTTAACAGCCAAGTCTTTGTTCTCTGATGGGCCAACTATAATTTCTTCAATTGAATTTTTAGGAAAAGGTATCGCTCTATATGGAGCAATTACTCCTGACTTCAAAGTTCTATAATGTAAAGGAAAAAACTCGCCATGTTCTGGTTCCAAGAATTCAAAATGTGACGAGTCTATAAAATCAAAATAATCAACTTTTTCATTACCATTTAATGAGACTATTCCAGGATAAAATAATGTAAAACGATATTCTTTTTCGTATTCAAATGCTCTATTTTTTATACTAGCTACTTTAAAGATAACTTCATTAAAAGCTTCAATAGCTGCTATTGCACATTTTTCATCTTGCTCTTTTTCATCTGGATTTGAATTTAAGATATAGCCTAATAGCTCTGGCAGATAATGTTTCTCGAGCACAGAGTTTAAAATATTCGTAGCCGGCTTATATTCAACAGCATCATAGCTGCTTAAAAATTTTCGTTGCCTAAAGTACAAGTCATCGTGCAACTCTTCTTTATTAAACTTGATACAGTATGAAGTTTGTTCTGTCCCATAAGTAAGCCAATGATTTAGACTATCTCGCTCAGTTGTAAATGAAGTAGTATAAATTTCATCTAATTCAGTTTTTTCAATGATGTCCCAAAGGAATTGTAAAAAATGGTTCGCAAGATGTACTTCCTCGTTTTGCATTGCTTTTTGAACTACATCCAAAGGCAAGTTTTTATGCTTTGCATAAATTTCTTCAAGCTTTCTTTGTGAAAATTCAGACAAGCTATCTCTAAGCGATTTTATCTTATCAATACCTTCTTTAATTTCTCTAAAGTCATTAAGATACTCTGCGTTAGTAGCCCATAAACTTTTGCTCTCTAAAATTCCCTTTAAACCATCCGCAGAAGTGTAGTGATAAACATATTCCATATAAAAAGCCTTAAATGATTAACTTTCTTCACTCTGAGTCTAACTCTTTAAGAGAAAACAATAAAATTGAATATTCTAAGACGTAAAAAGTTGGGTTTCGTTTCACTCAACCCAACCTACGCCGATAAAATTAATACCGAGCTGCTGCTCATTGTTAGCAACAACCTCCCAAAACCAAAAAAGCACTTATAAAATAAGTGCTTTTGGGTTTGCTCAATTAATTTTTAATTACAGCGCGTTAAATACGTCGTCTGTTTTAGCTGCGCAAATAAAATCGTTTTTGTGAAGGCCTTTAATTGAATGACTCCACCATGTAACGGTTACTTTGCCCCACTCGGTTAATAAACCTGGGTGGTGGCCTTCGTCTTCTGCCATGTCGCCTACTTTGTTAGTAAACGCGATAGCCTGTTTGAAGTTTTTAAATTTATAAACACGCTCAAGCTGCATAATGCTGTCGCGTACTTCTGGTACCCAGTCTGGGATTTTAGTAATTAATTGCGCTAACTCTTCGTCAGATACTTTTGGCGCATCTACATGACAGGCTTCGCATTTTTGTGCACTTAATGAAGACATTCTAAATCCTTACTTTTAGCTTTTTTAGCATTAATGTTTAACTGGCTAATTTTTCTTTTGGTGGAAATTTTGGGTCGTGCAAACCAAGCTCTTTAGCTCGCTCAACCAAAGTCATAATATCCATTTGTGATATATCAAACAGATCATGAATCGAATTTATGGTGTAGTACTGTGGTTGCATAATATCAATACGGTACGGCGTACGCAGTACATCAAGCACGTTCATTGGGCTAATTTCTGGCGTATTTGAGTATACATACTGAGTCTCTCCTGGGCTTGATAAAATGCCGCCGCCGTAAATACGCAGGCCATCTTCGGTTTGCATTAAACCAAATTCGACTGTGAACCAGTATATACGCGCAAGGTATACACGGTCCTTTTTCTGCGCTGCGTAACCTAATTGCCCGTACTTATGCGTAAACTCGGCAAAGTCAGGGTTAGTTAGCATGGCGCAATGGCCAAATATTTCATGGAAAATATCAGGCTCTTGTAGGTAGTCAAATTCTTCGCGGCTACGAATAAATGTAGCTACCGGAAACTGCTTGTTTGCCAATAATCTAAAAAACTCATCAAAGTCGATAAGCGCAGGTACTGGCGCAACTTGCCAACCGGTAGTGGCCAGCAACACTTCGTTTAGTTCGCTTAACTGCGGAATACGGTCGTGCGGCAGGTTAATCTTTTTTAACCCTTGCATGTACTCATCGCAGGCTTTGCCTTCAATGCACGCAAGTTGGCGCGCTACAAGCTCAGACCAAATTTTATTTTCCTCATCACTCCAGTGTATAACACCATTTTCGTCTGGTGTTTTGGATGTGTATTTACTTGCTTTAGCCATAAGTACCTTCTTGGGTGTGAGCCCTAAATCGGTGTCAGTGTGATACTCAAACCTGTTGAATATCGAATGACCCCATACTATGCAAAAGTGAAGAAAAGTTTAATAGATAGGCTAACATCAGTATTTAGCGCGATCAACTATATCGTAAATTTAAAATTACACTAATGGCACATTAGAAATACAGACCTTTAAATAAAGGCCTGTAGCTTATTTTAAGTGTATACAATTAAATACACCTAACCAATTTTAGTAAAAGCTTGGTCTAAATCACTAATAATATCGTTAACATCTTCAAGCCCAACCGAGAGTCTGATCAGCCCATCACTTATTCCAGCGGCAGCTCGCTCCTCTGGCGTATAAGGCGAGTGAGTCATAGATGCAGGATGCTGAATCAGTGTTTCAGCGTCGCCGAGGCTTACTGCAAGTGTACAAAGTTTCATACTATCAATAAATTGTGCGCCATCTTGTAGTGTGCCTTTTATTTCAAACGCAATAACACCACCAGCGGCTTTCATTTGATTACCAATAAACTTATAACCTGGGTGCGATTTAAGCCCCGGATAATATACGGTGCTTACTTGTGGGTGAGCTTCTAGATATTGCGCTATTGTTTGTGCGCTTTGACAATGGCGTTCTATTCTAATAGCGAGTGTTTTTAGGCCTCGATTAATTAGCCATGCATCGTGTGGGCTTATGGTTGCACCAATATCTTTTAATACGGTCATTTTAATGTGTGTTATGTGCTCAAGCGATCCACATACAATACCCGCTACTACGTCTCCGTGGCCGTTTAAGTACTTGGTCGCACTGTGCATTATAATGTCGATGCCGTATTTTTTAGGCGATTGCAGTAGCGGCGTTAAAAAGGTGTTGTCGACTACACTAATTAAACTGTGCTCTTTAGCAACTGCGCCAATGAGTGCCAAATCAATAACCGCCATAGTGGGGTTGATTGGCGTTTCTACAAATATCATTTTTGAATTAGCTTTGATGGCAGCGCGTAGTTCATCCTCGTTGGTCATATCAACAAAAGTGACTTCGATTCCCCAGCGCGGCAACATATGCGAGAAAAACGCAAAGGTACAACCATATAAAGCACTTGAGGCAACAAGATGATCTCCCTGCGATAAAAAGCTCAGTACTGAGGCAGATACAGCCCCCATACCTGTTGCGGTAGCAGCAGCTGCTTCACAGCTCTCTAGTTGAGCAACTTTTTGTTCAAGCTCTGTGGTTGTAGGGTTTCCTAAGCGCGTATAAATATAGCCAGGTTCGTCGCCTGCAAAACGCGCAGCACCTTGTGCGGCATTTTCAAAATGAAAGGTAGAGGTTTGATACAAAGGAGAACTGAGTGCGCCGTGCGGGTCGTTTGCTTTTTGTGGTCCGTGAATACACTGGGTGTTTATATGATGCTTGCTCATTGTAGGCTCATTTTTTGATTATTATGTTTTTGCGATTCAACAATCAAAACGTATGCGCTTACAAACAGCAAGCATGCCGGATGCTCAGATGGCTATTTGTGTAAAAACCATGCAGCGCACGTTTGTACACAAATATTGCCACTACCTTTACTACGTTGAATCAGCCTTTTTACGGCTCATAATTTTACCTGCGATGCTTTGCACAGTGCCTTTTAGTAAGCTGCGCTTGTTTTCAAGCCGTGGTAATGGGCGACTAAGCTCCATTGCTTTGTAACCAATACGCGCTGTAAAAATACCAGCACTGACCCCTTGCGCTGCCCGCCCCGAAAGCTTACCTAAAAGCTCAGCACTTAGTGCAGTTGCAGCAAGGTCAGATACAAGCTCAGCACTGCCTACAAACATAACTTGTTTTATCAACATACGGTAAAGCTTAATGCGGCTTGCGTAACCAAAACCAATGCCGTAAATTTTACCAATTTGTTCAATTAACTTAGTACCACGCCAAAGCACAGCCATCATATCCACCAGCGCAAGTGGGCTCAGGGCAACTAGCAGTGCGGATTCAGTCGCAAAACGATTTATAAGCTTTTTAGCTTTGGTGTCTTGGGTTATTAATAAACTGTTGGCGTACAGCGTCATTATTTCTTTGTCGCTGTGATGCATCGCTACTTGGTTTTTAAAGGTTTCAAAGTTATCAAGCTCCTGGTGTTTATTGAGCTTTTCGAGCCAAGGTAATGCACCGCCTACTTGCTCGCTGTTTAAAAGCCTGTCGGCTTCAACTCGGTGCAGTTGGTTACGCTTTAAACTGCGCAGCATTCGGTACTCTCGCCACAATAAGCGCCCTATTAGCAACACGCCACTTACAACCGCAGTTAAATAAACACTGCCTAAAATAATTGACTGCTCGAAAGCAAATACTAACGAGTACGCAAACTCTAAAAGCACCAGCACTATAAAACTAATAGCAAAAACACCTTTAAGTGTTTGCCACTTCGACTTTTTATAAACAGGTTCCAGATCTATTTCTGGCTCTAGTGCTTCATCTTCAAGTTCTTCGTAATCACTTTGCCCGTGCTGAATAATTTTTGCAGGTGCTAAAACGGGTTCGTTTTGCTCAATGCTTTGCGTATCTATACGACGCCCTGCTTGAAATGGTTGGTTTGACTCACTCATGTTAATTTGTCTCCTAGCAGGTACTGCATGACATGATCTAATCTAATATGTTTTAGTTGTTTATCGGGGCTCGGCATTGGAGAGAACGATAAAAACTCAAATCCCTGTTCTGGCCACTCATTTTTATTAAGCATCCGCGAGGGAGGTTGCGGCGGTAAATACGTAAGCCAATCTGGCTCGTTTAGCGGTTTACCATAAATACAGTCAAGCGTTTGGCCTTTGTCGGTAACTTGGCGCGGCTGCGTTGCTGTAATTGACGACATAGCCATGGTTTCTATTTTTACACCATCAAACTTTAAATGATTACTTTGCTCATGCACGAGCGAATCAAGTAGTAGTGCTAAATCTTTATGGTGTTTTGCACTTATGTGATCTGACTTATTAGCTGCAAATAATATTTTGTCTATGTTTGGCTTAAATAAACGTTTAAAAAAGCCCGACTCACCATAGTTAAAATGTGCGAGTAATTGGTTTATTACACTGCTTTGCTCTTGGAGTGTTTCGTGCCCTTCGTTTAAAGCACTAAGTACATCTACAAGTACGATTTGGCGATCGAAGTGTCTAAAATGCTCATTATAAAATGGTTTTACAACTTCTTTTATATAGGCGTTAAAGCGCTTAATTAAATGCGCTAAATTAGAACCCGCAACGACATCGTCACTGTTTATTTCACCCGATACCGGAAAAAACAATAACAATGGCGCGCCTTGTAGGTCGCCAGGCATTAGCATGCGCCCAGGTTGTAACATGGCAAGTTTGGTGTCTTTTTTAAGCCCGACTAACATGCTTTGATAAAGCTGAGCAATATGGGCAAGTGCGTTTTCATCAACGGGAGCGTTTAAGTCAAGTTGCTCAACGGCCGCTAAAAAGTCACTTGATGTGTTTACGCGCGAAGGCTGAGTTAATAACGGATATTGCTGCTCGCACCATTGAGCATAGCTTTGCTCAAGCATAGGTAAATCAAGGAGCCATTCACCCGGATAGTCAATAATATCTAAATAAAGCGTTGATTGCGGTGAAAAATGGCCGCGCAGCCCTGCATTACTTTGATACTTTATTGCTAAGCGTAGCGTATTAATACGCTCGGTAGATGCAGGCCATGTAGGCACCCCATCGCTTGGTAATAATGAATTTAGCGCGCGGGTATAATTAAACGTAGGGACTTTTAACGCCTCTTGCGGCACAACTTTAGTGGCCACATGGCGGTGCTCGCGCATTACATCAAAAAAAGGTAAGTTTTTATCGTCCGCTTGGGTTGTTAAGTGTTTAACAAGCGCGGTAATAAAGGCAGTTTTACCACTACCACTTAGGCCAGTTACGGCAAGCTTTACGTGTTGGTCTAAACTGCGATGAAGGGCTTTTTGTGCTTTGCCTTTAATGCTTTTAAAGGTCTTTTTTGCAAATGATTGGCTCATAAAGTGTCTTGCACCTAATTTGCCGTAATTTATCACGCTGCAAATAAGGTGCTATTAAATCCTTTAAAGTTTGTTAATTTCACGGCTCACCGTAAACTCGCTTGAAGTAACATGGCGCTCCATATCTTGAAGGCGAGTATCTACACGCGTTAAACGCTCTTTTAAATCTTGCAATGCGCGGCGCGGTGGCTCGCCCTTTTGCCATACTTTAAATTTTACTTCTAGCGGATCGTCAGTTTTAGTTGAGTTTTTAGTTTGCGCTGTTGCGGGCTCTTTTTTATCTAAAATGAACCAAGCTGCAATATACGCTACCACAAATAATGGGCCACCCGTTAGCAGTACCGCACTAACAAATATAATGCGAACTAACCATAACTCCATATTAAAGTAGTCACTTAATCCCGCACATACTCCGGCTATTTTACCGCGTTGTGGGTCTCTTAATAATTCGCGTTTGGCACTCATACTTTGCGTCTCCATTGTGGTGACTCTTGATCAAGCAATGCTTCAAGTGTTTCTAATCGATCAGCCATTTTTTCAGCTTTGTGTGCAAGCTCAAGTAATTGGCGATGTTCGTGCTCACTTAAACCTTGGCTTACTTGTTTTTTGCTACGGTAGTGCAAAATTAGCCACAGCGGAGCAACAAAAATCATAAACAAGATAAATGGTGCAACTAATATCTCTGGATCAAACATAATCCTCTCCTGACAATCCGTTTTGATGTTTTTAAGCTGGGGCACATGGGCCCCATATATTTTTATATGTAATTATTTATCAGCTAACTTCTTTTTAAGTTCGGCTAGCTCATCATCTATCTTTTCATTTTTTTGTAGATTAGCAATTTCATCCGCTAACGTCTTTTTACCTAAATCGTACGACTCAATTTGAGATTCTAGTCCATCAATTTTGGTTTCGTAACGTTCAAAGCGGTTAAGTGCTTCTTCTACTTTTGAGCTATCAAGTGTCTTTTTCACTTCAAGGCGCGACTCAGCCGAACGCTGGCGAAGTATAATCGCTTTTTGACGAGATTTAGCATCTGCTAGCTTTTCTTGTAACGTCGTTACTTCTTGCTGTAATTTCTCAATATGAGACTCTACATGTTCAAGCTCACTCGCTACTGAAGCAACTGCATCTGCCGACTTTTGCTTTTCAAGTAATGCTGAACGCGCTAAATCGTCGCGGTCTTTACTTAAAGCCAGTTCGGCTTTATCTTGCCAATCACTTACCTGCGCTTTAAGTGTATCTAAGCGGCGTACAATTTCTTTTTTCTCAGCCAATGTTTTAGCTGATGTAGAACGTACTTCAACAAGCGTATCTTCCATCTCTTGAATAATCAGACGAACCATTTTTTCTGGGTCTTCTGCTTTATCTAAAATGGCGTTGATATTAGAATTAACAATATCTGCAAAACGTGAAAAAATTCCCATAACATTTACCTCTGTAATTAAAACTTAGTTAGTCTGCTATAACTAGTATCAATATGCTTGCCAACTTTTTAAAAGTTAAAATACACTTTATTTTCATTACGTTAAACTAAATATACAAATTTCTTTAGTTATCCTTAATTATGAAATACACTAACTGTTAGTAAAAATGACCAAGAGTTAGGAAATATGAGCCAATATCGCCAACAGGATAATTTACTCGGCCAATCAGATAGCTTTCTGTCTGTATTAGATCAGGTATCGCAACTGGCTAATTTAGATAAACCGGTACTTATTATTGGTGAACGCGGCACAGGTAAAGAGCTAATAGCAGCACGCTTACACTTTTTATCAAAACGCTGGGATCAAAACTACGTAAAACTCAACTGTGCAGCGCTTAACGAAAACCTACTCGAAAGTGAATTATTTGGCCACGAAAGCGGTGCTTTTACGGGGGCAAGTAAACGTCACGAAGGTCGTTTTGAACGCGCTAACAGCGGCACACTGTTTTTAGATGAATTAGCTAATACCTCAGCTATGGTACAAGAAAAACTGCTGCGCGTTATAGAATACGGTGAGTTTGAACGTGTTGGCGGCAAACAAACTGTAAAAGTAGATACCCGCTTAGTGTGTGCGACAAACGAAGATCTTCCTTATTTGGCCGAGCAAGGTGAATTTAGAAGTGATTTACTCGATCGCCTTGCCTTTGATGTAATTACCCTACCACCACTGCGCGAACGCCAAGACGATATTATGCTTCTTGCTGAGCAGTTTGCGATGAACATGGCGCGCGATTTAGAGTGGGAACTGTTTAGCGGTTTTACCCGAAGCGCAACAGAAACACTGCTTAGTTATGATTGGCCTGGTAATATTCGTGAACTTAAAAATGTGGTTGAACGCAGTTTGTATCGCCACGGTAGTGAACATATTCCCGTTCACCAGATTATTTTAGACCCATTCGATAGCCCATTTAGACCAAAAGCGCGTATTAAAGCACCTGTAGCGGCTCAAACGGTTAATGCAGAGCCTATTGTTGTTGCGCCGCCGATTACTCAAACAAGCAATGATTCAGCCGTTGATATTCAATTTCCGTGCAGCTTAAAAGAGCGTTCAAACGACTTTGAAATAAACATGATTAATAAGGCACTCGAACATAGCCAATTTAATCAAAAGAAAACTGCAGAAGTACTTGGTTTAACGTATCATCAATTACGTGGTTATCTTAAAAAATACAACTTGTTGGATCAACAATAGTCAGAGGTTATGCGGGTGCATAAATTATTACTTGTTTTGCTTACCACCACTTTAGTTGGTTGCCTTGATAGCAAAGAAGAAATCATAGAAGAAAAAAACCAAGGCTTAGTTTATTGCGCTGAAGCTAACCCTGTGTCGTTTAATCCGCAAGTCACGACCACCGGTTCAACTATTGATATAATTGCTAACCAATTATACGACCGCTTAATTAGCATTGACCCTGTTACGGCAGAGTTTCAAAGTGAGCTGGCGACCGATTGGAAAATTAGCAAAGATGGTAAATCGGTTACCTTTACCCTACGTAAAGATGTAAAGTTTCATACAACTTCTTATTTTACCCCATCGCGGGACTTTAACGCCGACGACGTTATATTCACCTTTAGCCGATTATTCGATGTATATAATCCATATCACTTTGTGGGCGATGCCGATTACCCTTATTTTCAAAGTGTAGGAATTGATCAACTTATTCGCAAAATTGTGCGCGTGTCTGACTACCAAGTCCGTTTTGAATTGTTTAATCCTGAAAGTAGTTTTTTAGCTAATATGGCTACCGACTTTGCCGTGGTGCTTTCAGAAGAATACGCCATGAAACTTAAGAAAAATAATCAAAAAAACTTATTTGATCAGTACCCTATTGGCACCGGCCCGTATATTTATAAAGAATACCGCCGAGATCATCTTGTGCGCTTTTACCGTAACCCACTTTATTGGAAGCATGACGTTGCACTTGAGCAATTGGTTTACGATATAACCCCTAATGGCACTACGCGCATAGCAAAAATGCTGACTAAAGAGTGCGATGTAACGGCTCATCCAAGTAGTGCACAATTGAGCATTTTAGCGCAACGTGATGATATAAACGTCGAAAAAGAAACAAACTTAAACATAGGTTATTGGGCATTTAATACAGAGCGTGCCCCGTTTGACGACTTACGCGTACGCCAAGCGCTTGCGCACGCAATAGATGTAGATAAAATAATGCAGGCGGTTTATTACGGTAACGGTACTCGCGCACAATCTATTTTGCCGCCAACCTCTTGGGCATTTGAGCCACAAGAAGATATACCTACGTTTGATCCAGAACTTGCTAAAAAGTTACTTATTGAAGCAGGGTTGCCTAATGGCTTTGATATGACGATATGGGCTATGCCTGTGAGTCGTATTTATAATCCCAACGCACGTAAAATGGCTGAGCTTATGCAAAGTGATTTACGCAAAGTAGGCGTTAACGTCAGTATTGTAGAATATGAGTGGAATACGTTTATTCAACGTATTGGCGAGCATAGGCACGACAGTGTATTACTTGGTTGGGCCGCAGATACACCCGACCCTGATAACTTTTTTAGCCCGCTGCTGAGTTGCACCGCTACTTTTAGTGGCAAAAACCCTGCAAACTGGTGTAATCCCCAATTTGATTTATTGCTTACTAAAGCACTAGACACCACTGATTTAAACAAACGTAAAAAATACTACGAAGACGCACAAAGCTTAATTATTAAAGAGTTGCCGTTATTACCTATTGCTCATGGCCTGCGCTTTCAAGCAAGTAGCGCTGATGTGGAAGGCATAACACTTGGCCCGTTTGGTGCTATTTCGCTTGCTAATGCGAGGAAGAAATAATGATCGTAGATTATATTTTACGTCGCCTTGGTTTGTTCTTTTTTATGATACTAATGCTCAGCGTATTTACGTTTTCACTGGCGTATTTATTCCCCGGTGATCCGCTAAGTAACTTAAGTGGCATACCAAGTGGTAACTTTGCACAGCATAGTGAGCTTGAAGATAAATATTTATACAACAGCAATTACTTTATGCAATACATTGCCTTTTTAGGGAGAATATTTCAAGGCGATTGGGGGCTTTCGTTTGCCTCTGGTAATAGCGTATTTAGCCATATTATTGACTTACTACCGGCTACTTTAGAGCTAAGCGTATATGCACTAATTGTATCGGTTGTTATTGGTGTACCTACTGGTATTTTAGGCTCTGGCTATCATAAACGCTGGCCCGATAAACTTATAAACTCTGTCACTATGGTAGGTTATTCGATGCCTGTGTTTTGGCTCGCATTGTTGTTGATAATGGTTTTTTCATTAAAGCTTGGCTGGTTTCCTATGTCGGGCAGAATGGGCCTCCTTTACGAAATACCCGCCAGTACAGGGTTTATATTAATTGATATTGCTCTCGCTGGATTTCCATATAAAGGGATGGCCTTTGTTGATGCACTGCGCCATTTAACACTTCCTACTATTGTACTGGCCATGTATCCAACCACGGTATTAGTGCGCTTTACACGCGAGTCTATGCTTAAAGTAATGGATCAAAACTTTATTAAAACAGCTAGGGCAAAAGGCCTAAACCGCCGTCAACTTATCATGCACCATGCACTGCGTAATGCACTACTACCAGTAATTAAGCAAATTGGTTTGCAATTTAGCACCTTGATAACGCTTGCGATGATTACTGAAGTTATTTTTTCGTGGCCGGGTATTGGCCGTTGGTTAATCGATAGTATTTATCAGCGCGACTTTCCTGCAATTCAAGGTGGGTTAATGGCGGTATCTTTATTTGTTATTTTAGCCACTATCATAACTGAGCTTACTTACACTTTATTCGATCCACTCTCGCGGAATCAGGCCCATGGCAAAGTTTAATTTATTTTCTGAAGAGTCGAATAAATCGCCACTTGCGCGATTTTGGCGCAAATTTAAAAACAATCACCCAGCTTTGGTTGGTTTATGGATATTTATGGCGTTTGCATTATTGGCCGCCACAGCTCCTTTTTTAGCGCCCTATGGCGTAAACCAACAGCATAGTGATGCACTACTCATACCGCCCTCATGGCGAGAAATGGGCGATGTACGCTTTATTTTAGGCACCGATGATTTAGGCCGTGATGTACTCTCGCGCTTAATGAATGGTGCAACATATACGTTTGGACTTTCTGTTGTAGCAGCCCTAATCACGACCCTGTTTGGTGTATTAGTGGGGACTTTTGCAGGGATCAGTAAAGGGTTGCGTTCAAGCTTTTTAAATCATTTACTTGATATAACACTTTCTATTCCTTCTTTGTTATTGGCCATAATAATAATCGCCATACTCGGCCCTGGTTTAATGAATACCGTATGGGCAATTATTTTAGCGTTACTACCGCAATTTATTCACTCGGTGCGCAACCTAATTGTTGATGAATTAAGTAAAGATTACATTACTGCGTTTAGACTCGATGGCGCATCTAATTGGCATATAATATCGCGCGGTATTTTCCCTAATATTTATGAGCATATTGTGGTTGTATTCACGATGGCGCTTTCTACTGCGATATTAGATATTTCAGCACTGGGATTTTTAAAATTAGGGGCTCAACCACCGACGACCGAATGGGGCGCAATATTAGCCGAAAACTTAGGCCTTATTTATTTAGCGCCATGGACTGTAGCGCTACCTGGTGTACTGTTATTTTTAGCCGTGTTATCTACTAATTTAGTAGGCGATGGCCTACGACAAGTGCTAAAAGCACGTAAGGCTGATTAAATGCAATTACTCGATGTTCGTAACTTAACAATTGAACTACGCACCTCTGAAACTGTAATTAGAGCCGTAGACAGAGTGAGTTTTAGCTTAAAAGAAGGCGAAGTACATGCGCTAGTAGGCGAGTCTGGCTCTGGTAAAAGCCTAATAGCAAAAGCGATTATTGGAGTATTAAACGAACGCTGGGACATTACTGCAGACCGTATTCATTGGCGCGGCGTAGACCTAATGCGTTTAAGCCCAGAGAAACGCCGTAAAATAGTAAGCCAAGATATAGCGATGATCTATCAAGATCCAAGTCGCTGCCTTGACCCAACCGCTAAAATATTTGACCAAATTGCCGAAACATTGCCAGAGATCGCAACTAAAGGTTTCTTTTTAAAGCGCAACCGCGAGAGAAAAGACAGAGTAAAAGCGCTTATTCATAAGGTGGGTATTAAAAACCACGAAGCAGTACTAAGTAGTTACCCTCATGAGCTCTCAGAAGGCGTATGTCAAAAAGTAATGATTGCAATGGCCATTGCCCGCACGCCTAAGTTATTAATCGCTGATGAGCCAACTACAGCGCTTGAGAGCACAACTCGCGCACAAGTATTTAGATTACTAAAAAGCTTAAACCAACTTAAAAACATGTCTATTTTGATGATCTCTCATGAACTGGAAGAGATTGCACATTGGTCGCATGGCATTCATGTTTTATATTGCGGGCAAATGGTTGAAGCAGGCCCAACCCATGAAATATTTAAACAGCCTCGCCATCCATACACGCAAGCATTACTAAAAAGCCTGCCAGACTACGAACAAGGCTTAGCACATAAAGAACCTTTTTATGCGCTTAAAGGGACTATCCCTACTCTGCAACATTTGCCTATTGGCTGTCGCCTTGGGCCGCGTTGTCCACAAGCGCAAAAAGCCTGTGTGGTTACACCAGCCCTGACTAAGCATCATGGGCATAGTTATGCGTGTCACTTTCCGTTAATTAAGGACATGAAGTAATGCAGCCACTGTTAAAAGTACAAGCGCTTAGTAAAACCTTTAATGTGCGAGCTGGGCTTTTTTCACGTAAAA
The DNA here is from genome assembly GCF_015864495.1 of Pseudoalteromonas sp. SWYJZ98. Classification (NCBI taxonomy): domain Bacteria; kingdom Pseudomonadati; phylum Pseudomonadota; class Gammaproteobacteria; order Alteromonadales; family Pseudoalteromonadaceae; genus Pseudoalteromonas; species Pseudoalteromonas sp. SWYJZ98. The sequence goes on from NZ_JADYXA010000008.1 coordinate 118,014, forward strand.
AGTTTGAAGTTCTTAAAAACATTTCATTTTGCGTAGGTAGAGGTGAAAGCATTGCCATAATTGGCGAAACAGGCGCAGGTAAAAGTACGTTGGCAAAACTACTTTCAGGAGCTGATAGTGCCGATAGCGGGCAAATTTTACTCGAGAATAATATTATCGAAGATAATGGCGTACGTGATAATCAATGTCGCCATATTCGTATGATTTTTCAAGATTCAGCGGCATCGCTCAACCCAGGGTTAACCATTGGCGAAATGCTTGATGATTGCCTGCAATATAATACTGAGCTTGATGCTAGTGAACGCACTGAAAAGATTGATGCAACGCTTTCAAAGGTGGGTTTGTTAATCGATCATAAACACTACTACCCGCATATGTTTAGTGTGGGGCAACTACAGCGTGTTGCATTTTCTCGTGCATTAATTTTAGATCCTAAGGTGATTGTGCTTGATGAAGCCGTTTCGTCTTTAGACCCTTCTATACGCGCTCAAATAGTGAATTTATTACTTAAGCTGCAGCGCGACACAGGCCTTACGTATGTGATGATCACCCATCATTTAAGTCTAGTGCGCCACATCAGTGATTATGTGGTTGTACTCGATAAAGGCGAAGTAGTTGAATACGGCCCTACTGAAGATGTTTTTCAAAACCCTCAATCAAAAGTAACGCAGCGTTTATTAAGCTGCTAAAACAGATTATAAATACCTAACTTTTTTGTAAGGTAACCGTATTTAACTAGGTCTTCTTGTTAATTGTATTTAATTAATAAGAGATCTCATGCTTAAACAAAAGTTACTACTTAGCCTTTCCCCCCTACTCTTTCTATCAGCCTCAGCTATTGCTGATACACCAAAAAAGATTAAAAACTGGGTTGGTGGCGTTGATCATTTAGGTTTAACCGTATCAAACTTAGATGCATCCGAAGCATTTTTTACTGATGTACTTGGCTTTAAAACGCTAGGAAATGACCCAGCCTATCCTGCTTATTTTTTATCAAACAATAAAATAACCATTACATTATGGCGCGTGAAAAACGATGCAAAACGTGTGGAGTTTAATCGAGCAGAAAATGTGGGCTTACACCATTTAGCACTCAGTGTTGAAAGTATCAAAAAGTTAAGCGAGCTACATGAACACTTAAAAATGCAAAATAATATTATTATAGAGTTTGCACCCGAAAACTTAGGTAGCAGCCCAACCCAACATATGATGATAAGAGAGCCTAGCGGCAATCGGATTGAGTTTATTGCCAGAGGTAATTAAAAGACAATAAAAAGGCGCTTTAAAAGCTGTCTCTTGATCACAAGTCTGACTCAAGAGATTTTGCTAAATCGTAGCCTTCAAGGATGGCTTGTAATTTAAGCCATCCTTGCCATAACACTTTCACAGATGCACGCCCTGTGCGCTT
>NZ_JADYXA010000080.1:0-2877 GCF_015864495.1 Pseudoalteromonas sp. SWYJZ98
TTCAATCTGAGCCATGATCAAACTCTTCAATTAAAAAGTTTTATGTCTTTCGACAGCTCAATGAATTCTGAATTTATTTTAATATCTTTCGATATTGAATTGACTGTGCCGAATAATTACCTAAATAATTATTCTGTTGGTCACTCAGTTTTCAATTGAGACTCTAATTTGTTTGCCTCGCTACCTAAGTAGGTTGGCTGTTAGAACTCAATCTGTACGAGTGCCCACACAGATGATTGCTTTATATTGTTAAAGAACGTTTTGAGTCGCTTTAGCGTCTCAAGGGATGCGAATAATACACCCTTTATTTTTCGAGTCAACACTTAGTTTTAAACTTTCTTTCGACAATTTAAAACCGAAGTTTTATTTAACTCTCTGAGGTAGTTCGTGCCTCGCTATGCTTCAGCGTTTCCCGTCTCAGTGGGGTCGCATTATAGGGAGAACAGATTTTTACGCAAGTACTTTTTTAAAGAAAAAGTAAAAAAAGATACTGTTCGGTCAGTATCTGAACTAAACCCCCTGAAACTGATAGTTTTGTAACCAAACGGTGCCTTTTATGGTACAAAAATAACCTTGCTGATACACTCAAAGCTAATAACTATTATCTAAAAGGTACTAAATATGGCAATCCGTTCTTATAAAGGTGTAACTCCTTCGTTTAATTCGTCTGTTTATATTGATGAGTCATCAGTTTTGGTTGGTGATATTACTTTAGGTGATAATAGTAGTGTTTGGCCTTTAGTAGCTGCCCGAGGCGATGTTAACTATATACGTATTGGTAAACGCTCCAATATACAAGATGGCAGTGTATTGCATTTATCTCGTGCAACTAAAAGCAATCCAGATGGTTATCCACTTATTATAGGTGACGATGTAACTGTAGGTCATAAGGTAATGCTGCACGGATGTATATTAGGAAACCGTATACTTGTAGGTATGGGCGCTATTATTTTGGATAACGTGGTTGTTGAAGATGATGTAATGATAGGTGGGGGATCTTTGGTACCACCAAACAAACGCTTAGAGTCTGGTTACTTATATGTAGGGAGTCCGGTTAAGCAAGCCCGCCCTCTAACGGAGCAAGAACTTGCCTTTTTAAAAATATCTGCCAATAACTACGTATCACTTAAAGATGAGTATTTAGCTGAAATAGCTAATTTAAGTTAATAAGCTTACTTCAATTTGGCCTGCCGAGTTATAGCTCTCTTCTTCGATAAGCTCCTCGGCACGTTCTTCGTAATCAAAACGATACTTTTCAAAATACTCTGTTGCATGGCTTTCGTCTGTTAATTTAAGTGTATTTACTTCTATTACACACTCCACCAGCATGCCACTAACTTGTGCAAAAAATACTAACTGATGATCGGGCTCTCTAAACTCTAGCCTATCTATAAATTGTATTGCCTGATTCATTTAAGCATTCCTTGTTTGAGCGCATCAACGACGGGAAGTATTTTTGGCATTTTATTACGCCATACATAATATGCTTGAGCAGCTTGGCCAACTAACATGCCACTGCCATCTAAAAGCTTAGCGTTAATATTATGCTGTGCAACCCAATTCATAAAAATGGTATTTTGCAGTGAATAAAACATGTCATAAGCGACTTCACAGTTAGTTATGTGTTTTTTATCAAGTGCTGGAAGTTCGTTATTCATACTGCTAGAGGTAGAGTTTATTATTAGTGAGTAATCGCTTACTGGTAAATCATCAAAACCAAAGCCAGATACTGGTCCATATTGGGTAAACAGCTCTGCGAGTTCTTTGGCTTTTTGTGCTGTGCGATTAACTATTATTATTTCCTGAGGGTTATGCTCTAACAAAGGTAAAATAACCCCTCGAGCAGCACCGCCCGCACCTATGATTAAAATGCGTTTATTAGTTATGGCTACTTCATTAGCGAGTAAATCATTTACAAAGCCCACACCATCGGTGTTATCACCGAGTAATGAGTCATCATCTCGTTTTTTTAATGTATTAACAGCCCCTACTATTTTGGCTAATGGCGTAAGCTCATCAGCCATTGCATAAGCTTGCTCTTTAAATGGCATTGTAACGTTAGCACCCACACCGCCTTGCTCAAAAAAAGACAATACTGTTTTTTCAAAGTTATCGATAGGTGCTAATATTGCGCGATAGTCGATTTGCTCACCCAGTGATACAGCAAATTGTTTATGTATCGCGGGGGATTTTGAATGTTTAATTGGATTTCCAAAAACCGCATATTTGTCCATTTTAAAGCAACCTCTTTGCAGCTATAACACTGCCTATTAACGATGATAAGTAATATGATTAAACGACTTTTTTCTAAATCTAAGCCGGCTCCCGAGCAACAGGCTCCTACTCCTGAAAAAACACCGTATGAAATAATAGGTGGAGAGAAAGGGGCGCGAGCTATCTCCAATCGATTCTACGACATAATGGAGTCAGATGAATACGCTAAACCGTTATATGATATGCATCCTCTGCCATTAGATCGAATTCGCCAAGTATTTTTTGAATTTTTATCTGGTTGGTTAGGCGGGCCAAACCTATTTACTGAAAAACATGGCCAGCCAATGCTACGTAAAAGACATATGCCTTTTACTGTAGATAAAGCATTGCGCGATCAGTGGATGTACTGCATGAATAAAACGCTGGATATAGAAATAGACAATCCGTTGTTGCGTGAAGGCTTAAAGCAATCATTCTCTCAACTAGCAACGCACATGATCAATCAGCATTAAATTTATATATAGCCATAATGCAAAAAGGCGCTAATTAGCTGTCTCTTATACACAAATCCCTGCTAAGAAATTAGCGGGGATTTTTTTGAACTAAATCTCAATGTCATGATCAGATCTTCAAATCTTGTTTGAGGGCACATTATGATTAACG
>NZ_JADYXA010000081.1:0-2726 GCF_015864495.1 Pseudoalteromonas sp. SWYJZ98
TGGTGACAAGGGTCTTCAGCGATGTGTCGATGGATTCCAGGCGGTCTTCGATGTTCATGAGTGCTCCAGTTTGAAAATTTAAGTTGCTCGGTGAGCGGACTGAAGTGTATGCGAAATTTCGCGTTTGCGTAATACCCGACAAAAGTTTGTGACCTTTTGCGAAAAAACTTGTCGTTGTTCACACTTGTCGGTAAAGTTCAGTTGTCAGTAACGACAAACCAACGAAAGCACCAGATGACCCGCAAACTCACCGTCAGCACCAAGTGGCTCGAAATGGCCGCCATCAAGCTGGAGATCGACGCGCAGGACTCCCTGCACACCTGGATCGTCCTCGGCCAAACCCACCGCTACTGCGAAGACTTGGGCAAAGCAGCGATGCTCCGCAAGGCCGCCGGCATCAAGAGCATCGCCGAGCGCCGCGAGTTTCTTCGGATCAACGGTGTGACGGCCTGATCGTGAAGATCATCGCCACCACCCACCGCGTGCGCCGGTGGACGCGCAGCGACTGCACCGGTTTTCAGGTGCTTGAGCGCGTCACCCGCGTGCTCGGTATGCCTATCTGGTGCCGCGAAATCGACCGCGAGGACGTGCCGAGCTGGGCCTTCATCCAGCGCGCATGCCTTGGCGAAACCGACTGGGAATCGCGCCTGTTCAAAGACTATGCACACCTGCTCGCCTGATCGTGCCGCCAAAGACAAACCTCTCCGTTCCAACTGAAAGCACCCCATGAAATTCCTAAACCCTTTCCGCAAACCCTCCCCCAAGGAACTGGCCCAGCGCGAGCTGGAAGAAGCCCAGCGCCAACTCCTGGCGGCTCAGTCCAGCGCGGACTACGCCCGCCGCATCGCCGAGTACAACGGCGACCGCATCAAGCGGCTGACGGCGTTCTTGAAGAAGGAGGGTGTGTGATGGAGACGGTAACTCTCTGGCTCCTGATCACCGTTGGCGGGTACTACGGACATGAGGCGACCGTGGTCGAACGATTCCCCACCGTTGAGCAGTGCGAGCATGTGCGCAAATCCATCCCGTTTTCAAATGAATCTCTGCGGAAGGGGACGCGCTGCGTCGAAGCCAAGGTGTTGCGCCCATGACCGCCCGCACCACCACTATCCTGCTGCTCGCCCTGGCACTGGCCGGCTGCTCTGAGGACAAGATCAAAGCCATGGAAGCTATCAACGAGTTCTGCAAGAAGAACAACGGCGAGCTGACCACGGTGTTCGAACACGGAACGTTTGGCAGCAAGCTCACGTTCGGCTGCACTGCGAGGGCCTACCCATGACCGCCCCCCGCCGCAACAACGCCAAGATCACCCTGCGCATGCAGACCGCGCTGAAGGCCAAGGGGCACACCTACGACGACCTGGTGCTGGTCTCCGGCCTGGCAAAAGAGTCGGTGGCCCGCTGGGTCAAGCAGATGCGCGAGCTGGGTGTGGTGCGCATCTGCGCATGGAACGACGACGTGCGGGGTCGCCGCATCGTGCCGGTGTTCCAGTGGGGCACCGAACCCGACCTGCCGCGCCCCGGGCGCCGGTGGACAGCCGCCGAGACGATGGCGCGCATGCGTGCGCGGCGTCGGGCCGAGAGTTCGATGGTCAGCCTGGAGGACACGTTATGACGATGGACGAATTTGATGAAGCCATTCGTGAAGCCAAGGTGGAAAAGCGGTCGGCCAAGCGGGATTTCGGAAAAAGCAGCCCTGAGTTCGCTGAGGCAAAGGAGGCGTTGGCCGCACTCAAGGACGCGCGTGACTTCGAGTTTCTTCACGGGGAAGGCACATGACTATCCCACCCACCAGCACCTACTACGCCAAGGCGTTCTGTGTGAAGTGCCTCACCGACCGCAACCGGACGGGCGGGGTGTGGCGCAACCGGATGTTCTTCTGCGGGGGTTGCAAATGAAAAGCACGACGCACGAACGCTTGGCTGCGTGTCGCCGTGTGACCGAACACCCACCTGCTGCGGTGCGCGCCGTTGTCGCCACCATCGAACGGGTGACAGANACGCTTGGCTGCGTGTCGCCGTGTGACCGAACACCCACCTGCTGCGGTGCGCGCCGTTGTCGCCACCATCGAACGGGTGACAGAGGTCCGCATTCGGTTGTTGACCTGTCTGATGCGCAAAAAACGTTGGGATGGAGACCTCGCGGTCGCGTTTGTTCGGGCAAACGGGGACGTGTGGCGTTGATCCTACGCTGCCCTGAATGTCGAACCCGACGCAAGTCGTTCGACCTGTTCACGAAGCACCTGCGTGAGACCGGGCACCGCGTCTGCAACTGCGGGGGTTACTGGTATCCCCACCGCCCTGGCTCACCGTACTGCGAGCAGAACGCCATGAGCGCTGTCCGCATCGCCGCTCGTCAGGAGGGGATCACCGCCGACGAGTTACTGGAAATTGCGGTCGATTGCGCTTGGGAAAAAGCCGGTCGGCCGTTTACAAAATGGAGAGATTGATCATGACGAATGAAGAACACGACAGACCAGCAGCACCAAAGGGCGGGGCCTATGCGGAGCTGCCTGAGCCCACGCCAGATGAACTGCGAGCCATAGTACGCAAAGCACGCAAAGCACGCGACAGCTCTGGCAGCGCAAGCGACGACTGCGGCTCTGCCGCTTATGTGCTTTACGGGTGGCGCGCGGCAATTCGCGCATACCATGGGCAAGCACCAGCCTCCCGCATCACGGTCGAACAGGTTGAAGACGCCATAGGGCTGCAATCCACGGCATGGGAC
>NZ_JADYXA010000082.1:0-2551 GCF_015864495.1 Pseudoalteromonas sp. SWYJZ98
AAGGAGGTGCTGGAGAAGCTGAAGCTGCTGATCCCTGACGACCCGCTGGTGCGCACGGAGATCATTGGCGCCTTCCAGGCGCGCTACAAGGCCCTGACCAAGACCAACATGCCCATCACGCAGGCGCGCGCCCTGCTGGTGGGACCACGGGCGGCCACGGTGCAGGCCAAGCGGCCCTTGACCGAGTTCGGCAACGCCGAGCGCATGCTGGACCGCTACGGCGACGGCCTGATGTTCGTGCCCGAGGTCGGAACGTGGTTCATCTGGACCGGCGTCTACTGGCGCCGCGCGGTGGACGTGGAAATCGAGCATCTGGCGAAAGAGACCATCCGCGCCCTGGTCAACGAGGTCGAGGAACACGAGGAACGCGCCGAGTTCTTCCAGTTCTGCGCCCTGAGCCAGCAGGCCAGGATGGTGAGCAACATGGTCAAGCTGGCGTCCAGCGATCCGCGCGTCGCCGTGCCGGCTGCCGAGCTGGACAAGCACAGCCACTACCTGGGCGTGCGCAACGGCGTGGTGGACTTGCGCACGGGCGCGCTGCTGCCCCCGGACCCAGACCTGCGCATCACCTTGGTGGCGGCCTGCGACTTCGACCCTCGGGCCAAGGCGCCGGTGTTTGAGCGCACCATCTCCGAGGTGTTCTCGGGCGACGAGGACATGGTGGAGTACGTGATGCGCACCTTCGGGTACGCGCTCATGGGCACCCCCATCGAGGACATCATGTTCATCGCCTTCGGCAACGGGGCCAACGGCAAGAGCACCATCTTCAACGCCGTGCGCCAGGCGTTCGGCAGCTACGCCCGCTCGGCCGATGCCGCTTCGTTTGTGGCAGATGGTAATAAGGGGGGCGGGGGTGGCCCGCGAGAGGACCTTGTTCGATTGCGGGGGGCTCGTTTCGTCTATGTCAATGAGCCGGATGAAAACGGCGAGCTGCGTGAGGGTATGGTCAAGAGCATGACCGGGGGCGACACCATCACTGCCCGGGGCATCCATGCCAAGCACAGCGTCGAGATGACCCCGACATGGGTGGTCTACATGCCGACGAACCACAAGCCGATCATCAAGGGCAACGACAACGGCANGGGCATCCATGCCAAGCACAGCGTCGAGATGACCCCGACATGGGTGGTCTACATGCCGACGAACCACAAGCCGATCATCAAGGGCAACGACAACGGCATCTGGCGCCGCATGGGCATGCTGCCGTTCGAGCGCAACTTTGAGAACGACCCGAACGTGCCCAAGGATGGAAAACGGAAGGAAAAACTCGCCCTGGAAATGGCCGGCATCCTTGCGCTGATCGTCAAGGCAGCCCTGCGGTATCAGAAGGACGGCCTCGTGCCGCCCAAGCGCGTTCTCGCGGCCCGCGACGCCTATCGGTCGCAGATGGACCTCTTGGCCGAGTGGCTGGATGAGTGCTGCGACCTTGATCCTTCGGCCACGGTGTCGTCAAAAGAGCTGTGGGACTCGTGGGAAATGTTCGCTCGCGGTCGCGGATTGCTCAATTACATCCGAAGTAGCACCGCTCTATCGCGTCGGTTGGACACGAGATTTCCGCCAATCCGGGGGTCAGGCGGCGTGCGCTTGAGGTCTGGGTTACGCATAAAGGGTTCAGCGGACCTGTTTTAGCCCTACAGAGTGACGCAAGTGACGCATTTTGCCCTTTTTTGACTTTTTCCACCTATGCGTAAAGAGAGTTTTGGAAAAAGCACCTAAATGCGTCACTTGCGTCACTAACGGAGAAACTTGTAGACAAATTGCAGATTGGTTTTATGCAGATTTTTGAACACGACAAATTGCACTGTGTGATCAGAGCGAGTTTTCCGTACACCTCGGGTGTTTACGGATTGCTAGACCCGTTGTCAGGTGAGATTAGGTACGTGGGGTCAAGCGTTCGTATCGAGAAAAGGCTTTACACCCATCACCACAACATCGCCCCTAAAAATGCCCGGCCGTGTCAGGTTTGGATGGCACAGATGGTGCTGGCCGGATGGGACATCAAAGCATGTCTTTTGGAGGAAGTAGCTTCGGCAATTCTGCTTGATCAGAAACGACGCAATGCCCATGAACGTGTTTGGATTGAGCACTTCAACAATCTCGGTCAGGCCGATCTGAATGTGCAAATGGCACCAGTAGGGCATCCGAACGGCACCTCGCACCCGTACAAGGTGATGCGGGCTCACATCAATTACCTGCAAGGTTTGCTGTCGGGCCACAACATCCCGTTCACACGGTTTGACTGAAACGGAAAGACCCCCATGGAACTGCGAAACACCACCCTCGATGACATCAGCGCCGTGATCGGCTTCAGCGCGACACTGCGTCTCGTGGCCTGGTTCGGTGACGGCAGCAACCTCTACGTGCCCATCGTGGCCGAGGAAGGCCACCTGCTGGTCCGCCTGCTGGGTCTGCCAGCCGCCAAGCGACTGTGTGAGGCATGGCCGGGCGAGCACCTGGCCGTACCCCGCCTGCGCGACCATGAGGACGACCTGCGCAAGCGCAGCGTGGCTCGGTTCATCGAGAAGGGGTTCGGCACCCGCGAGATCGCCGG
>NZ_JADYXA010000083.1:0-2409 GCF_015864495.1 Pseudoalteromonas sp. SWYJZ98
TCTGAGAATAGAAAGTCAGGGCTTTATCTACAGCGCAGTATTAAATACTAGACGTAAAGGCAAGCTCACTGACTACGATGTGATAAATGATAGCTAATCATTTATCAATGAGAGATACAAGACGTAAAGCGCGGTACTACTACCTTTAACGAACTAGTTGGCTTAAGCCAAGTAATGGCAAAAGCAGCACGTGAAGTTATAGTGATGGTTGAATCAGATAAAATTGGCCGGAAAATCCCAAATTTAGAATTACCGTGGCAAATAGTAACCACCTTAATAACCGACAATGGCTTAGCAGACGATAAACGCAAAGCAATTGAGGCATGTGGTGTAAAACTAATTTGTGCAGAGATTATGGAATAGCCCGTTAACTTGAATTCAGGTTATAAGCGGGCAAATATTTAAAAAATTAATGGAGACACTATGTGTGGAATAGTTGGGGCAGTTGCAGAACGTCCAGTAAATAAAATTTTAGTTGAAGGCCTTAAACGCCTTGAATACCGTGGTTATGATTCAGCAGGCGTAGCATTGCTTGATGGCAACACACTTAATACTGTTAAAGCAGTAGGTAAAGTAGTAAACGTAGAAGCTGCACTTGAGAAAGCAGGCGTTAGCGGCCATACAGGTATTGCACACACTCGCTGGGCAACACACGGTAGCGTTACTGAAGAAAACGCACACCCGCATGTATCAAACAACCAGTTAGCACTTGTGCATAACGGTATAATTGAAAACCACGCAAGCCTGCGCGCATCGCTTAAAGAAGAAGGTTACGAGTTCCTATCTGAAACCGATACCGAAGTAATGGTGCACTTAATTCATAAGCTTCGTAAGCAGCACACTACTTTACTTGCTGCAGTACAGGCAGCTGTTAAGCAATTTGAAGGTGCGTTTGGTACGGTTGTATTTGATAAAGACAATGACAATGAAATTATCGTAGCACGTTCAGGTAGCCCTCTTGTTATTGGTTTAGGCCTTGGTGAAAACTTTATTGCCTCTGATCAGTTAGCACTATTACCTGTTACTCGTAGCTTTATCTTCTTAGAAGAAGGTGATGTAGCGCGTATTACACGTGACACAGTAGAAATCTTTGATGAAAATGGCGGCGCTGTAGAGCGCGAAGTGATTGAATCAAACATCACACAAGATGCATCAGGTAAAGGTGACTACCGTCACTACATGCTAAAAGAAATCTACGAGCAACCGCTTGCAGTACGTAATACCCTTGAAGGGCGTTTAAACGACGACTGCGTAGCAATTGATGCTTTTGGCGACAGTGCACAACAAATATTTAAAGATGTAAAACACGTACAAATTATTGCCCGTGGTACGTCTTACCATTCGGGTATGGTTGCACGTTACTGGCTTGAGCAATTTGCAGGCGTAAGCTGTAATGTAGAAATTGCCTCAGAATTTCGCTACCGCCAGTCGTTTGTACACGAAAACAGCCTGCTTGTGACTATTTCACAATCGGGTGAAACAGCCGATACACTAGCTGCATTACGCCTAGCTAAAGAGCAAGGTTACATGGCATCAATGACCATTTGTAACGTACCTGGTTCATCGCTTGTACGCGAATCAGACCTAGCGTTTATGACCAAAGCGGGCGCTGAAATTGGCGTAGCTTCTACTAAAGCGTTTACTACACAATTAGTTGGTTTGTTAATGCTTACTGCGTCTATCGCGCAAGAAAAAGGCCTTGATCAAAGTGCTATTGTTAATGCTATAAAAGTACTACCGGCTAAGCTTGAAGAAACATTACTGCTTGCAGATGGCATTGCAGACCTTGCAGAAGAATTTGCCGACAAGCATCACTCACTGTTTTTAGGTCGTGGCTCACAATATCCAATCGCAATGGAAGGTGCGCTTAAGCTTAAAGAGATTTCGTACATTCACGCAGAAGCCTACGCAGCGGGCGAGCTAAAACACGGCCCATTAGCACTTATTGATGCCGACATGCCAATTATTGTTGTAGCACCAAATAACGAATTGCTAGAAAAGCTTAAATCAAATGTAGAAGAAGTACGCGCACGTGGCGGCATTATTTACGTATTCGCAGATAAAGATTCACACTTTGAGTCAGACGACACAATGCGTGTTATTAACGTAAACCACACTGACGACATTATTGCGCCAATTGTTTACACACTGCCATTACAGTTACTGTCGTATTACGTAGCGGTAATTAAAGGCACTGACGTTGACCAACCACGTAACTTAGCTAAATCGGTTACGGTTGAGTAAAATCAAAAGGTTGGTAATTACCTGTTAAAGATAAAAAGGCGCTTAATGCTGTCTCTTATACACAAATCCCTGCTAAGAAATTAGCGGGGATTTTTTTGAACTAAATCTCAATGTCATGATCAGATCTTCAAATCTTGTTTGAGGGCACATTATGATTAACGAACA
>NZ_JADYXA010000084.1:0-2264 GCF_015864495.1 Pseudoalteromonas sp. SWYJZ98
GGCACCGCCGCCTTCGCTCACGTCATCCATCACCGCCGACGCTACCAGGCGGACATCGCCTTTCAAGATTGCCACTTGTTAAATCTCCATGAGACGGATGGTGCAGAGGTAAAAGTCGGCAGGCAGTTCGTGCCCATCGCGGTACTGGATCACAGGACGGGCCTCAAAACCGCCGTCCTGGTGACGGAAGATGACCTCCCGAGCCTCGCCGCGAAGTGTAAGAGTCATGGTTTTGCCGGGTACTGCGGCCCAATTTCGCAACGCCGTCACGTCGGCGCGCGTCATCCACGCGCTGCTGTCGCTCTCCGGCTCCAGCGTGATGGGTCGCCCCTTGACCCTCGCCGCCGCCTGGACGATGTACGCGCCCGTGATCGTGCGGTCGGCAGTCTGCTCGACCGGGTTCCAGTTGTTCTCGTCGGACCAGAACAGGTCTGGGTTCAAGGTCAGTGTGGTCGTGCCATCGGCCAGGGTGAGGCTCATGCTGCGGTTCCTTGTGAGGTTTCAAGTGCGCGAAGCACTGCGAGAGTTTCACGTGACTGCGTGGGGTTCAGTCCGGTGATGGTTCCGAGGTTGCGGCCGCCGAGGTTGACGGTCAGGTTCCCCCCGCTGCTGACGCCACCGCTGCTTGGGCGCCCACCCGAAGGGCTGCCGCCTGGCGTCGTCGATCCCCCACCTGCGGGTGTGGTCGCCGTGCCGCCTGGTGCCGGGCCTGTGTTGAGCAGCTTCGCTTCCAACTCCTGCAGTTGCCGGCGCATGTCAGCCACCTGCTTGCTGTAGTTGGGGTCTCGAATCTGCCCACCCTGACTGGAGATGAACTTCAGCATCTCTGCCAGGCCGCGAGCCTTGATGGCGTCTGGGTTGCCGATGTTCTCTTCGCCGTAACGCCGGGCGATGTCGCGGTCTACCTGCTCTTGGGTTTCCCCGGCCATCACGCGCTCCCCTGCGGTGTTCAAGGAGTAACCTTCCTTGTCCACGTTCAGGCGCTTGCGGCGGGCTTCGGCCAGTTTTTCCTCGGCGGCGGCTTCTCGTTCCAAGATGGCGATCTGCCGCTCGCTGTAGTCGGCGCTGAGTGTGTACTGCATGAGCATCTTCGCCATGGCGTCGGCCTGGCGCTCGCTGGCCTCTGTGACGTTGCCTCGCNTCGGCGCTGAGTGTGTACTGCATGAGCATCTTCGCCATGGCGTCGGCCTGGCGCTCGCTGGCCTCTGTGACGTTGCCTCGCGCGGATGCCTCACTGCCGAGGTCGTTGGTGGCCTGCTGCCGCAGGCGGTTCTCTTCTTCTTTCAACCGGATGAGTTTGTCCGCGCCATCCAGTTCGGTAAGGGTTGCCTTCTGCAACTTGATCTTTAGGTCCAACTCCCGCACCAACAGTTTGTAGTTGGCGTCACTGGCTTGGAGCTTCAACTTCTCGTTTTCGAGAAGTTTGATCTGGAGTTGTGCCTGTACCCGGTCGATCTCGATTTTGATCTTGGCGACCTCGATCTGCTTCGCCATGGCCTCGCGCTCCAACTGCATCGCCTTGGTGTTATCCCCACGAAGGCGAGCGATGTTGGCACTTGCCTGTGCAATCTGAATGTCCACGGAAAGTGAAGCCTGTTTGGTCTTCAGCGTGGCGACTTCTTCTGCCGCTTGCAGGCGCAGGTTCCGTGCCAAGTCATTCACGGTGTCTTTGTACTTGGCCGTTATCTCGGCCAGTTTCTGGCGCACAGCCGCGACTTCCTCGTCAGTCTTTTTCCCGTTGATGTTGAGCTTTTCGTACTCTTGCAAGACGAGGATGAGCCGATCCATTTCGGCGCGGTACTCGGCCATCTTGGCCGACTGGTCGCCGTATATCTCAACGGCCAGTTTGCGCGCCGCGACTTCCTGTTTTGCCGCCTCCGTTGACGCCTTGGTCTGCTCGACCTCGGACTGCTTGGTCTTGATGAGTTCGCGCAGCTTCTGCGTCTCTTTTTCCTGCTGATCCGCCGTCGCCTTGTCGGCTTCGAGCTTGGCCTGCTGTGCGACCAACTGTTGCTCCAGGATTTTCAGCTCTTCCTGCTTCGAAGCCGCGACCCGCGCGCTGGCAAGTGCGTACTCTTCCGCCGCTTGGCTGGCTGCCTTCAGGACGCCCTGTTCATCGCCTCGCAACTTCGCCAGCGCCACCAGGGTCTCACCCTCTTCCTTGCGCGCTTTGGCGACGCGCTCCAGGTTCAGCGTCTCGTTCTCCTGCTCTTTGATCAGCGTGGCCGTGGCAATAGAGAGTTGAACGTACTTCGCAGCCGCCT
>NZ_JADYXA010000085.1:0-2157 GCF_015864495.1 Pseudoalteromonas sp. SWYJZ98
GTCGGTCTGCGACTGGATCAGTTCCTTGGCTTCGTCCAGCGCGGCGCGGCGCCCTTCGTGGTCCTTCTCGCGCTTGGCCTGCCCGCAGATTTTCAGCAACCAGCGCAGCGTGGTGGGCGCACCGCTGCCCCCGCCGAACGAGCGCCACTTGTAGTCGTACTGCTTGGGGTCGTCCTTGCTGGAGCGTGCTCCGTACTCCTTCCACAGCGCCAGCGCGTCGGACTCATGCTCGGTGCCTGCGAACTCGTGGTGCAGGGACATGCCGACGTGTGCCCAGTGGTCGTAGGAGTCGCCGTCGTTCTCCAGGTGCGACATCCAGCGCTCAACCTCGGCGAAGGACATGCCCACACGGGCCACCAAGCTCATCAGGTCATCGGCGTCGCTGGAGCTGCGCATGGCAGGCGACTCGGCCGAGCCCACCACCGTCACACCGGGGGTGGTGCGCACCAGGCGGCTCACCTCGGCCAGCAGCGCAGCGACATGCTTCTCGGTCACGACAGGCAGGTCAGAGGCGCGCAGCGACTCCAGCCCTCCCATCAGGTCCACCCACTGGTAGTCGCGGCCGGTGTCCGGGTGCTCGTGGTAGGCTACGAACTGCTGGCCCAGGCCCAGGATTTCCACCTGCTGGTGGTTGTCCTTGCCGGACGGCTTGGTGGGGTCCGTGGGGTCGAAGAACTGCACCGAGGCGCCCTTGGCCCAGCCGGCGCTGTCTGCGCGGTAGGCCAGCAGGATGCGCGGCGCGGCCCCCACACGCTCGGCCCCATCACCGAGGTTGCGGCGGCACCAGGCGATGAGCGCAGGGCCGATGACCGGGTGGCTCACGTCGATGTCCACGCCGACGATGGGGTGCGCCCCCTGGCCGCAGAGCACACCCACCCCGTGGTCAGGGTAGCGGGTCAGGTCCTCCATGCCGAGGCGGGCCTTTTGCCAGCCAGAGATTGCTGGGCGTTTTTCGCCCTTGCGGATGGGGACGATCAGGTAGCCGTTGGCGAGCAGCGCCCGGCCATGGTTGCGAAAATGGTCGGTCATCCTTGGGGGCTTTCGGCTTTCTTCTGCTTGCTCTGCTGGCGCAAGGCGATCTCACGAGCAAGCGCTGCGGTCATGGCGCCCAGTTGTTTTACAGTGTGTTTTGGCAGTACAACCAGCTTCGTTTCTTTGGGCGTCCCGGTCTGGAACGCACTGAGCATCCCCACGAAAGCCTCAGCCATGTTCGGGTCGATTGGTGCAAGAGTGGTTCGCCCATCGACCCTGATGAAGATTGCGACCTGTTCGATGTTCATGCCGCACCGCCCTTCAGCTTGGAGACGGTTTCACGCGCCTTNCGGGTCGATTGGTGCAAGAGTGGTTCGCCCATCGACCCTGATGAAGATTGCGACCTGTTCGATGTTCATGCCGCACCGCCCTTCAGCTTGGAGACGGTTTCACGCGCCTTCGTCCAGCGCTGGCCCGCGCGCACGTAGGCGTCGTGCATCTTTTCCAGCTTGCGCTCGGCCTCGGCAATGGCCTCATCGCGCGTGGCGAACAGGCCCCCCTGGTGCAGGAGCGACGGTTTGTCGCAGTTGAAGTATCCCTTGATGGAGCCAGGATAGACACCGCAGACAGACAACTGCTTCACGTTCAGCGAAGCGGTGACGTACCAGGCGGTACAGGGGAATTTGGTAGGAGAGAACAAGGCTGGCGACCTTTCTGCAAGGCGCCGCATGGTGGAGACCTGACGGAGCGCCAGCCTGTACCCCATCCGCAAAAATGGGGGTGTCAGGCCCCCACCGTGCGGCTCTGCGGGTGACGGGGAATTCTGGCTGGCGGCGTGCAGTATATCGCGTTTGCGCAAAAACACTAAACGTTTTGCGACACTCGACACTTCAGGATGCTGGTGTACACCGGGTCGATGAACTTCGCGCCCGTGTCGGCCCCGTGCCACCAGAGGTCACCGTCCATCTGCGGGATGCAGCCGCACAGCACGCTGCCGTCGGTCAGCATGATGTCCACCGTAGTGCCGAGACCGAAACCGCCGGGTTCTACCCAACCCTCGGCCGCCTCCCGCATCAACCACCCCCGCCATGCTGCCTCGATCTGCCGGACGCCGTACTGGCCGTTCGCTTCGCGCCAGAACAGGGCCTCCCGGCTGTTCGGATCACCCTCTTCCGGGTGCGACCA
>NZ_JADYXA010000086.1:0-2020 GCF_015864495.1 Pseudoalteromonas sp. SWYJZ98
ACTGAGCGTCATGAATTGATAAAGCTCATTACCGACGCGCAGAAATCAGGGGCAAGGCAAGAAAAAGCATGTGAGTTACTTGGTCTAACGGCAAGAACAATTCAACGCTGGATTGAAGCTGGTGATATGACAGATAAGCGAACAAGTACGATAAAGCGACCACCTAACAGGCTAACTCAATTAGAGCAACAGCGTATAATTAAGACTGTTAATTCAATAGAATATGGACATTTACCACCCAACAAGATAGTCCCTAAACTATTGGATAAAGGTGTGTGGATAGCATCAGAAAGCTCGTTTTATCGCGTTATGAAATCACATAAATTATTAACACACAGAGAAAAAGTTAAACCAAATAAAAAGATAAAAAANTTATTAACACACAGAGAAAAAGTTAAACCAAATAAAAAGATAAAAAAACCGAAAGCGTTTAAGGCAACACGTGCAAACGAAATTTATACATGGGATATCACGTATTTGCCGACAGCAATTAAAGGTCATTTTTTATACTTATATTTAGTGATGGATATTTATAGTCGAAAAATAGTTGGTTGGCAGGTTCATGACACACAACTAAGCACACTGGCGGCTGATTTAATGGTAGATATTTGCAGGCGAGAGCAGGTAAAGCCTGAGCAAGTCACGCTGCACTCAGATAATGGCAGTCCAATGAAAGGGGCAACGTTATTAGCGACATTGCAGGAGTTAGGTATTGTTCCTTCATTTAGCCGACCGTCTGTGAGTAATGATAACCCTTATTCTGAATCGTTATTCAAGACGTTAAAGTATCGCCCGGAATACCCTGAAAAAGCCTTCGAAGATATCGCGAGCGCAAGGAAATGGGTTAACGGGTTTGTAAATTGGTACAACGATGAACACTTACACAGCGGTATTAAGTTTGTCACGACAAATCAGCGTCATTTAGGGTTAGATAAAGCGATACTAGCGAAACGTCATCAGGTAAATGAAATGGCGAAATTACAGAATCCAAGTCGTTGGTCAGGAAAGTCTCGAGATTGGACGATGATCAATGAAGTAAATTTAAATCCAGAGAAAAAAGAAGCAATGCGGGCGGCATAAAATTTAATTTGATGCGACAACTAACTTGAAAAACTCCGGTTTAGAGGCGCTGCGCTTTTAGAGGATAGTTTGGGAGTTAAAATAATAAAGAACTAAAAGTAAAAGCGAGGTATAAATCTCAGCTACATCGTGCAAACCCATCACAAACAGTTAAAACACCTGTAGATACCATCTCTCATTTTAAGCTTCAAGGTCTTATTTAACTTTCTTGGAGCTTAAACGCTTCTTGGTTTTTTATTACACCAAAACATATATGAATTAGCTTTCGCATATTTGCACACACAGCTTGCATCGGTGTTTTACCATTATTTATTAACGTTAACTTGTGTCGTTTTATTGTTTTATTCCATTGCCCAGCAACAATGGCTGCCATATAGAGTTTGCATCGAATTCTGGCTGGCCCGAGTTTACTGATTGATGTTCGNGAGTTTGCATCGAATTCTGGCTGGCCCGAGTTTACTGATTGATGTTCGTCCTTTTAATTTACCCGATTCATTGTGCCGTGGGATTAATCCACAATAAGCGGCCGCTTCTTTGGCTTTATTAAATTTTTTAGCCGCAAACAAATACGTCAGCTCTCTCGATAATACGGGCCCAATGCCAGGGATAGACTCAAGTAGCTTCCTGTTTTTTTTTAAATCAGGCTCATTATCTATGTGGTTATCAATATCAGATTTAAGCTGTTTAATTTCATCGTCTAAAAACGCGATAGTCACTTTTATCGATTGGCAAACACGTGCTGAAACGTTGCTGAATTCACTTGCTTCTAACCGGTTAACTTCTCGTTGTCGGTTACTCTCAAGCGCATCTAAACGACGGATAAGGGCTTTAAGCTCTCTAACTTCTAATGCATCAGGTTGCCAATAACTAACGACTGCGTGCTTAGCACAGCCGTAATGAGCAAGCATCGTTGCATCAGATTTGTCTGTTTTATGAATTA
>NZ_JADYXA010000087.1:0-1976 GCF_015864495.1 Pseudoalteromonas sp. SWYJZ98
CTTGTGTACGCCCGACATGGGCATTGACTTATGAGGTGAAAGTCCTCTGTAGGAAGATCACCGTTTAAATAACACACTGTTATTAAACGATAACTACTAGCGAATGGCAAGGGCTAAATCGCGAGATATAGTCTAGAGGAAGCCGCTAGCAAATCTGTGAGCTGATGAACAAAAACATCATATGAGGCGTAGGCTGGAGACGAGCTAGCACAAGATAGCGAAGTCATGTGATCTAACGGCCACCGTAGATGATGCAGTTGTGCAGAGAAAGTCGATGCACCTTATTCGGGGAGATCTGATAAACACGCATCCGCGCTAACGCTTGGAGATTACCAGTTAGGGACTGGTTGTTCAACCCTTGGCGCTTTGGTTGCTGCGACCTACAGCGAGCGAAATAGCAGTAAACAAGCGTTAGTTTCGACGCGCTTTATCGAGTAATCGCTAGAGTGATTTATCAGAAGTCAGCAGACGGCATAGTAGCCAAACGCCCATCGTAATGGAGGGGACACGGTGAAGGCCTGAACATCTTAACCAGAGGAGATACTACAAATGAACTTGAATTCACATAGATCACCGTGTTGTGATAGTGATGAACGGCGTTCGACTGTGAATAATACCTCGAATGAATACAACAAAACAGATCGTGACCTGATGGCAAGGGTACTGAGCAACCACAATATTGGTGCAGCATGGCAACATGTTAAGCGCAATAAAGGGGCTGCGGGTATTGATAATATGAGTATTGAGGAATTTAATGACTTCGCTAAGTTACATTGGCTGGGTATTAAACAACAATTACTTAGCGGCACTTATCAACCCTTGCCAGTCAAACGCGTGATGATACCCAAACCCGATGGCGGTGAGCGAATGCTTGGGATCCCTTCTGTTATCGACAGAGTGATCCAACAAGCTATTGCTCAAGTGATTAGCCCTTACTTTGAGCCTCTATTTTCACCACATAGTTATGGTTATCGCCCTCATAAAAGAGCCAGCCAAGCAGTAAATCATGTTCAATCTTGTGTTAAACAAGGTTATAAAACAGCAGTTGATATTGACTTGTCTAAGTTCTTTGATGAAGTAAACCATGACATGCTGATGAATCGTGTTGGTCGTAAAGTCAAAGACAAAGCACTCATGCGCCTACTTGGTAAATACCTCCGAGCGGGGATCGCAGAGCGCGAAACGGGTCTGTGGTTTGAGTCAACCAAAGGAGTCCCTCAAGGTGGGCCATTATCCCCTTTACTTTCCAATATTTTACTCGATGAATTAGATAAGAAGCTAACCTACAAACACCTTAAGTTTGCACGTTACGCTGATGACATAATCATTTTAGTAAAAACGAAAAGCGAAGGACTCATAATCCAACGGGAAATTACTGCGTTTATCACTCAGCGATTAAAACTCAAAGTGAATGAATCGAAAAGTCGAGTCGGTCCCGTATCAGGCTCGAAATTTCTCGGGTTTACCTTCCGTTACGCTCAAGTGCAGATCCACGAACAAGCGCTAAAGAAATTTAAAGCAAATGTAAGAGAACTCACTAACCGCAACTGGGGGATCTCAATGACCCTACAAATTCATAAACTGACGCAATACTTACGCGGATGGGGATACTATTACCTAATAGCCAATGCTTATCAATTAACGGTGGATTTAGATCACTGGATCCGTCGCAGGATAAGAATGTGCTACTGGCGACAATGGCGTAAACCACGCACTAAAGTACGCAGTTTAATGAGATTGGGTGTTAGCGAGCGACTCGCCATAGCCTGTGGTATCACCAGTAAAGGCCCTTGTAGAAGCTCAAAAACAAAAGGAATTAACATTGCGCTAGGTAATGACTATTTAGCATCACAAGGTTTAGTGTCATTGAAAGATATTTGGATCAATATTCATTACGGGAGATGAACCGCCCATTGCGGACCCGCATGATGGGTGGTGTGGGGGCTGGAGGTTAGAGACCTCCGGCTACCCGATTA
>NZ_JADYXA010000088.1:0-1967 GCF_015864495.1 Pseudoalteromonas sp. SWYJZ98
GAACAACATGAGGTTGTCGAACATCAGGTCGTGTGCCCCGGCCTTCAGGCACTCGATGTACTGCTCGACTGCGGTGGGCTTGGGGAGGCCACGGCTGGGCAGATTCTGGGGTTGGAACATACGACCAGCCCAGCGGCGGGTGCGGCTGGCCCCTGCGAACTGCAGGCCCCCACGGAAGCGTCCGTCGGCCGCCACGGCGGGGTCCAGTGCGGCGTACTTGGCCGTGCTGGTCTTGTTCGACGCCATGGACAGCTCCATCAGCTCGGCAAGACGTGGGTCGATCTTTTCGCGCGCCTTCAGCATCTGGGTGAAGGTGTCCTTGGTCGTGTCCTCCAATTCCACACCGAACTCATTGAGCACGAATGCCTTGAATTGGTCGCGCTGGCTCGGCCGGTCCACCACGCCGCGCGTCAGCTCGCGGAACCGCACGCCGATGCGCTCCTTCTCTACGATGGCCGCCCGTGCACCGGCGCGTGTCAACTCCTGGTCCACCTGGAACCCACGCTCGTTGATCCGTTGGTCGCAGTGCCACTCTGCAATGGCCGAGGCGTCCCAATTCCAGGTGGGCGTGCGGCGCACGCACTCGCGCATGGCGGTGATGTCGTCGGCCGCGTAGACCTTGAAGCGCTCCCACTCGGCGGGGTGTGTGAGCCGCGTGGCGCGCTGCACCTTGCGGTTGGCTGGCTGGGGGCGGGTGAACAACTGGATGAGCTTCTTGCCCTCCTTGTTCTTGGCCTGGTCCTCGGGCACCTTGAGCACCGTGCACAGGTCACCGAGGCTGGCGGGCAGCGCGTGGGACAGCGCCTGAGCCATGCTGCAGCGCCAGCGGGTCAACTCGATGCGGGGGAGGTGGGCCTGCCGTGGGCCGTTGTGGATGGCCTTATCGAACGCAGCGTTGTGCGCGATGACTTCGGGGGCTTCGGCCATCGCATGGCGCAGATCGTCGGGCAGCGGCTCGCAGGTGCAGTCCCAGACCTTGACCGGGCCGTCGTCAATCGCGTAGGAGACCAGCAGGTCCTCGGCGGTTTCCGCGTAGCGGTAGGTGCCGACTTCTTTCAGGTCGATCTCGCACCACGTCTCCCTATCAAGCCACAGTCGCTGCATTCAGTTCTTTCTAAATTTCAAAGTTCAATGACCGTTCCCCAAATTCCCGCTTGTGTCGTTGCCGGCCTCCAGCGGTTTGCGCATGCACTAGGTGTAAAACGTCCACGGGCACCTGGTGTTAGCCATAAGGGGCGAGTTACCGGGTGGTCAGCCCAGCGAAAGGAGGCGGAGGCCCCGTTGTGTATCCCTTTGGAGAAGGGCGGCAAGCGCCCCTCTGCGAAGGGTTTACTTCGGCTCTTGCGCGCTCATCGCGGCCTTGGTGCCCGCGGGCAGCTCGGTCACGGTGATGGTATTGCCGCTGTGCACGTACAGTTCGACGGCCTCGCCGGGTGCAAGCACGTGAGCGGGGTTGCCATTGCTCTCGGCGACTTGGGCTTCGTACGGCCCACCGTCGGTAGGCACTTCGATTTTGATTTTCAGGGTCATTTCAGTCTTTCAGAAAACGGGGCCGAAGCCCCGTGGGTTTAGAACAGGTCGCTGGCGCCTTGACCGGCGGTCTCGACTTCTTCTTCGCCGAAGCCTTCAGCGCTGGTCGGGCCGCTACCGAATGCCTCGCCGTCCTTCACGAACTGGATGGCGATGATGCGGGCGAACACCTGGTTGGGGATGATCTGACCGTCGCTGCCCTTGAAGGACTTGCCGGCCACAAATTCCACCTTGGCGTTCACGTAGCAGCCACGATATGGCACCTTGACCTCGTAGCCGAGCTGGTCGGTCACGTCCATGCCATCCACCAGGCCGCGACCGGCTTCTGTGATCTGCACGAACTTGCCGTTGTGCTTCTTCTGCGTGACCACCTGGGGCTTCTTGTCAGCCTTGTTGCTGGCCGAGATGAAGAACATGTTCTCGTACTCGGGGCGCAC
>NZ_JADYXA010000089.1:0-1776 GCF_015864495.1 Pseudoalteromonas sp. SWYJZ98
CCTGTTGCGCCTGTTGCGCCTGTTGCGCCTGTTGCGCCTGTTGCGCCTGTTGCGCCTGTTGCGCCTGTTGCGCCTGTTGCGCCTGTTGCGCCTGTCGGACCTGCTGGCCCAGTGGGGCCGATGTGCTGCGCCCATTCAACCGGGGCGAGCCCGGTCAGTACCCACTCGGTCTTGTCGCTCTCCTGGTAGAGATACTTGCGCACGTCCGTTTCGGTCGGCGCCAGCGCCAGGCGCTCGGCCTCGTCCGCGACGACCCAATTGTGGGGTGCGTGAATTTCCCCAGCGGGTATGAGTTCGTGTTCCATCAGCTTGTTACCACCACATATTGACCGTTGACCGTGACGGCTTCGCCGTTGACTGTGACCGCGTTGGTCGGCACTTCACCTGCCTGTAGAACCACGCGCACGCGCATCAGAACCCCGCCCCGAACGATGACCATCTCGTCGTCGGGCACGATGGTGTCGGCAAGGGGGAAGTCGCCGGGGTTGACGGAGCCACCACCTGTGGATGCGTTGACGTACACGCCACCGCCGGTTCCAGCCTTGCCGGGCTTGCCTTGCAGGTCAACCCACTTGCCCCACCGACCTTCAGTTTGTTGGAACCGGAGTTTGGTGCCTTGCCATTCGTGCTTGGGCATAGGGCCCATCGGCCCGCGCTCGCCGTCTTTACCGGGAGCCCCATCTCGGCCAGGCTTTCCTGGGGGACCGTCCCTGCCGCGAGGGCCAGGGTCGCCACGCAGGCCAATACCGTCCTTGCCGTCCAGCCCATTCTTGCCGGGTACACCGTCTTTGCCGGGAGGGCCGGGCTGCCGGGCGAGATTGCTGACCTGAGCGCGCAGGTCACGGACTGCCTTGGCGAGCAGGGTGAGGATGCCGCGATCATTGCTGTCCACCTTCGGCCCCCTCGCCGAGCAGGTCGAGAATTCGGTTCTGTAGCGCCAGGGTCTGCTCGGCCGTTGGGTCTACCGGAGGTGGCACTGGCGCAGGTGGCGGCGCCTTGGCGGCAGCCGCGCGTGCGCGCAGCGCGTCGGTCTCAGCCTCGGTGCGCTTGAGCAGCGCCAGGTGCATCTCCCGCTGCTGGGCCTGCGTGGGGTTGGGCGGCGCGCTGTATTCGTCGTCGTCAATGCCGTCCTCTTCCGGGTCATCCTCGCCCGGTGCAGCAGGGACACCCATTGGGNCCTGCGTGGGGTTGGGCGGCGCGCTGTATTCGTCGTCGTCAATGCCGTCCTCTTCCGGGTCATCCTCGCCCGGTGCAGCAGGGACACCCATTGGGTCCACCCACAGACCCATCTCCTTCTCGCGGTCCATGTCGACCTTGCGCTCTTCGTCCACCGTGTCGGCGTCGTCACCGCGCTCGCCGATGACACTGGAGCGGCTGCGGAAACCGTTCGTGACTTCCGCTGCCTTGCCCTGCACGTCCTGCACGGGGTGGATGTAGGCCCAGCCGTGGGGTGCGTGCTCTACGCGAATCACGTCGTCGTACTCGGCCAGTGTGATCTCCCCGGCCAGCAGCGCTGCGTCAGCGAACCACTCGATCACGCGCTGGCAGAACATCGGGATCACGATCTGCCACTGGCGCTGCTCGGCAAAGCGGCGGAAGTCGTTGATCACGACGCGCAGCGTGCGGTCGCTGACCTCGCGGATGTCGCCCGCCATCAGCTCGTACGGCAGGCCAGCGCCCGCCGCCGTGCCCAGATGGGTCGTGCGCATGTAGTCGCTGTAGTTGGTGCCGGCCTCGGGAGGGTTGGACCACTCCATCTTCTGGCCGTCCTCCAGC
>NZ_JADYXA010000009.1:0-107766 GCF_015864495.1 Pseudoalteromonas sp. SWYJZ98
GTGTTGCTTGCAGTGCTTGTTCTATATTCACAAAAAAATCCGTAGTTAGTTTCCTAACTACGGATTTTGCATGATCGTTTGGATCGGTCAACCGGTCATTTTCTTAACTGATCGGCATTAGCCAATTGGCGCTTTTTTTATTTGTATAAAGGGTTATTTATATAGCCAGTTTATTCACCGTAACTAGATTCAAAAAAGCTTTCTAAAATAATAACCGCAGACATATTATCTACGTTACCTTTACCTAAGTTTTTATAGCCGCCACTTTCAAAAAGTCGCGCTTTAGCGTCCGCTGTCGTTAAGCGCTCATCCTGTGTTTGCACAGGAATGCCATAATGATTATGCAATCTGTTGGCAAACTTTTTTGCTTTAAAGGTAACCTCTTGTGATGTTCCATCCATATTTAGTGGTAAACCAACAACCATTAAGTCAGGCTGCCACTCGGCTACTTGTACGGCGATATGGTCCCAATTAGGAATACCATCTTGTGCTTTTACAGCCTTAAGGCTAGACGCACTGCCGGTTAACTCTTGCCCAATAGCAATACCAATACTTTTGGTGCCAAAGTCAAAGCCCATTACAGTGCGTTCGCCTTGCGGCTTAAGCGATTTTTTTGTCATGTGTATCTTGTTTAAGTTTGCTAAGGTTAAGTTACTATTATGCGTGACCAGCTTCAGGGCTAAGTTGGCTAATATCAAAGCCCAACATTGAAACTGCTTTTTCCCATCGTTTTTCAACGGGGGTATCAAAAATGATCTTCGGATCGGCTTCTATGATCAACCAGCTGTTATCAAGTAACTCTTGTTCGAGTTGTCCTTGCTCCCATCCTGAATAACCAAGTGTAATAATAAATTGATCAGGTGCTTGTGCAGTGGTTAAGTTTGCTAAAACGTCTTTTGAGGTAGTGATCATAATATCGCTACTGAGTTTTTGACTTGCTGAATAACCCGATTGGGGAGAGTGCAGTACAAAACCACGGTCAGTTTTAACGGGTCCACCTGCAAACACAGTTACTTTTGCTGCGTTTTGAGTTTTGTCGTTATCAATTTCTATTTTATCTAAAAGTTCGCCAACAGTAACATCAATAGGTTGGTTTATTACCAAGCCCATAGCCCCATCTTCGTTGTGCTCACAAATATAGGTAACAGCACGTTTAAAAAAAGGGTCTTGCATCGACGGCATCGCGATTAAAAAATGATTTTCTAATGACTGCATAGATTTCACCCTTTTTAGTTAATGAACTTTGAGTATGGCATAGTTATTTAAATTGACATAAAAAGCCCATTAATTGCATGAAAGGCTTAAACTAATGGGCTTTTTATTGTGGTAATTACTTACCTAATTTACGCTCAATTGCATCAAATAAAATACCTGTGATAGAAATATCATAAGCAGCTTCAATTTCGCGTACGCACGTTGGTGCAGTTACGTTAATTTCAGTTAATTTATCGCCAATAATATCTAAACCTACAAATATTAAGCCTTTTTCTTTGAGCGTTGGTGCAACAGCTTGCGCTATTTTTAAATCTGATTCGCTAAGTGGACGGGCTTCACCTCGACCGCCTGCAGCCAAATTACCGCGTGTTTCACCATTTTGTGGTATACGCGCTAAACAATATGGAATAACTTCGCCATCAACTACTAGTACGCGCTTATCGCCTTGTTTGATCTCTGGAATGTAATTTTGCACCATTGCGAAGCGGCTGCCATGCTCGGTTAACGTTTCACAAATTACACCAATGTTGGCATCGTCTTCTCTGATGCGAAAAATCGATGCGCCACCCATGCCATCAAGCGGCTTTAAAATAATGTCTTTATGCTGTGCTAAAAATTCACGAATTTGTTTTTGGCTACGTGTAACAAGTGTGTCTGGCGTATGCTCGCTAAACCATGCTGTAAACAGCTTTTCGTTAGCATCGCGAAGGCTTTGTGGCTTGTTAATTATTAACGTACCTTCTTGTTCAGCACGCTCTAAAATATACGTCGCGTAAATGTATTCAGTATCAAAAGGAGGGTCTTTACGCATCAAAATTACGTCAAGATCGGCAAGGGCTATAGTGGCTTTTTCTTCAAGCTCATACCATTTTTCTGCATTATTAAACACTTGCGCTTTAGACGCTGTAGCGTACGACTTGCCTTTACGAAGAGATAAATCGTCCATCTCCATATAATAAATTTCGTAGCCACGTTCTTGCGCTTGCATCATCATTGCAAAACCGGTGTCTTTTTTGATGTTAAATCCACTAATAGGATCTGAAATAATACCTAACTTAATTGCCATGCGCTGTGCCTTACTATAAATGTTACTGTTTATATGAGGGTGCTTTTAGTTATTTCAATTAGCTAAATCGCCAAATTGAAGTTGTAATGCACTTAAGACCGTTAAAGCGGCTGTTTCCGTTCGTAAAACGCGCGGGCCTAAGCGAATATCTACAAACTCTAGTTGTTTGGTTAGTGCCATTTCATCGTCGGTAAAGCCACCTTCGGGGCCTACTAAAAAGCGTACGCCATCTTTAGGTACCGTAATGGTTTTAATGCTGTGCTCAGCACGAGGGTGAAGAGTGAGCTTAATTGCATCGGTTTGTTGTGCAAGCCATTGTTTTAAATCTATAGGTGGGTGAATAATTGGCACAAAATTACGCCCTGACTGCTCAGCCGCAGCAATTGCAATTTTTTGCCATTGTTGGTGTTTTTTCTCAAGACGATCGCCCATTAGTTTCACACCACAGCGTTGACTAAAAATAGG
This sequence comes from Pseudoalteromonas sp. SWYJZ98, assembly GCF_015864495.1. Lineage (NCBI taxonomy): Bacteria > Pseudomonadati > Pseudomonadota > Gammaproteobacteria > Alteromonadales > Pseudoalteromonadaceae > Pseudoalteromonas > Pseudoalteromonas sp. SWYJZ98. The sequence continues at coordinate 2,747 of NZ_JADYXA010000009.1, forward strand.
GGTGATTTCGGTAATACCTAGTTCAACTGACTTTTGAATTGTAAAATCCATTTTATCACCACGGGATACACACTGACCTAAATGAATTTTAAGTGGAGATTCTACATCGTGAGGGTTAAGTTCTAATGGCATTACGACGACTGTTTTTTTTGTTACCTCAATTATTTCACTAAGGTATTCGCCACCTTCGCCATTAAAAATAGATACATGCTCGCCTACTTTCATGCGCAGCACTCTGCCAATATGCCCTGCAGCATCGTCATCTAAAGTTACAGGGGTGTTTAGGGCAATACTCGATGTTTGATAAATATGAGGAACTCGCATAGGGCGTCACTTACTACATAGCGTAAAATATATATTGCTATGGTAAGTAAGCTGGGGGCTGTGCGCAATTATTTATTTTTATTAAGTTGTTCGGCGAGATCTATTAAATCTTGTGGGGTATGCGCTATATCGTGGTGATTTTGCGAAGGTTCCGTTAACGTCTCATCGGTAACCCGGCTTAGTGTATAGCCTGTATCATCAAGATTTATTAAAAAGCGTTCTTTATGCAATGAGTTATAAATAAAGCGTTGCTTATCACTTGCGAGTAAATAATCGGTGCTATTGAAAAGGACCCCGTGTAAATCGTGATGATCTTTTAAGTAATTAATTAACTCAGAAACGCTTATTTCGTTTTCAAGATCGCAATAACTATAGTCTTTAATAAGCTCGTCAAACATCATTTTTACTAATTGGCGGGTATTACTCCCTGCAGCAATAAGTGTACTCGCTTTTGTTATGCCATTACTATTTACATAGTATTCGGCAAATGCGCGGCTAAATTCGTTGTCTATGTCAATTAACAAATAGTTCGTTATTTCAGGCGGCATAGAGCTAGGACCTTGTTGCATCTAAGTAATTACCATTATTACTTAAATGCAGACGTTTTAATTGCTGTATTTTCAGTAAAAAAGATCTAAAGAGAAAACATACTAATAAGTAAATAACCTATAGCACAAAAAACAGCAAATTCTATGCATGCTACCCCAATATTATCTTGATGGTCTATTTCAAGAGCCGTATCAATATTTGGTAAAGAGATAACTTTTATCACATACGTTAAGCCGTAAAGTAGTATCCACATTACACCGCAATGCATTACAAGTGTAAATATGTTTTCAACCATTTTACCGTTTTGAAATGCTGCGCTAGATAAACCAGCATATACAGCCAACGCTAAGCCAATTGATTTTCCAGCATATCTTATACCAATAGATGTATTTTCTAGGTTAAAGTTACTTTGTAGTGACGCACCTTGGTTTGCTTTTGCAAAACGGTGTTCTCGTATTTTGCTATCAAGTGCAAACATCCCCTGAAGTGTAAAAAAGCTAACGCAAGCAATAAGTAAGTTGCTAAACCCTTGGGTGTGCGTCCACGTGTACAAGCCCAGAGCAATAATACAGTTAGCGATTAACATTCCTGAGTCTACCAATGCAGCACATACATTTTGTTTTAGTATGGCAGCTTCTTCATTAAATCTGTGGAGTATCCATTTTCTGTGAATTAAATGGCCCACTTTTATAAAAGTGAATAAGAGAACAATAATAATTAACACTTTTAACGGGTTTGACTGTGCAGTGCTTACGCTTATTTCGTCAAATAAAAAGGCTATAGTGGCTATAACAACCGATATTTCAGATGCAAAACTAATACCCATGGCAAAGTTGTCGTGTTGCGCTAACTCATCTTTAAGCGCTTGTTTTGCTTTGATTTGAGTGACAACTCGTAAACAAAAAATAGTTATGCAAATAACCGCAAAACTAATGGCAATCGCAATAAAACTAGTGTTAGATAAAGACAAATATGACATGGTGATCCTAATTAAGTTAACCTTTCTAGGTTTTAATCATTCTAGTACGGTTATTGATGATATAAAAGAGAGGATTGATGAGTAACGTAAAGCAACTTCCTATTCAATTACAAAAACTTGGCTTGATGCGCTTTGAACAGTTATACCCGCAGCAAAGTAAACAAAGTGAAGTTGTAAGGTTATTAGCATTAAGCGACTTTGCTTGGCGCAGTTTAGAGTCACAACCTGATTTAAATACCTGGCTATTATGCAAAGACGAAATACAAAATAGAGTAATAGATTCTCCTTTTAAAAACCTGAATTTAGCTGACCTTGATGAAGCACAGTGTCATAAAGTACTTCGTCAATATCGTGAAAAGTACTGGCTTAAAGTCGCCTTTTTAGATTTATGCTGTAATAACCCCATTGCCGATAGTATTAATTATATAAGCCAACTGGCTGACATGCTAATTAATAGCGCCAACCAATGGGCGCATGCACAGGTGGCAAAAGTAAATGGTGAACCGCTTGATGAGCAAAACCAAGCAATGCCGCTAATGGTATTGGGGATGGGGAAGCTTGGCGGACAGGAGCTAAATTATTCCTCTGATATTGATCTTATTTTTGCGTATCCGCGCAGCACAAAAACCCAAGGTGGCCGCAGAAGCCTTGAGGCCCAAGTGTTTTATACCAAAGTTGCACAAAAACTGATTGCAGCACTTAACCAAGCCACCGGTGATGGGCAAGTATTTAGAGTTGATATGCGCCTACGCCCGTTTGGCGAAAGCGGCCCTTTGGTTATGAGCTTTAATGCCATTGAAGATTACTACCAAGAACAAGGGCGCGACTGGGAACGCTACGCCATGTTAAAAGGGCGCTTAATTGGCACTCCTAATAAGTATTGGGATGAATTTATTAAGCTTTTAAAGCCGTTTGTTTACCGCCGGTATATAGATTTTTCGGTGATTGAATCCTTGCGTAAAATGAAGTTAATGATTGCACAAGAGGTTCGCCGTAAACGCTTAACTAATAATATAAAACTAGGCGCTGGTGGTATTCGTGAAGTTGAATTTATAGTGCAAGCCCTGCAAATGGTAAGAGGTGGGCGAGAGGCTAATTTACAAACCCAATCTTTACTCAAAGCATTAAATGAGTTGGCACTTAACCAAGTTATAGATGAGCAAGAAGCAAGCGATCTGAGGCGCAATTACCTTTATTTACGTAAAGTTGAGCAGTACCTTCAAATATTTGACGATCAGCAAACGCAAACACTCCCTGATGATGAATTGAATCAGCAGCGCTTAAATTTATTATTAGAACAAGCTGATTTTTCTGCCACTTTAAACACTATAGAAAAGGTGATGAAACAAGTTAACGGTGAGTTTGCACTTGTGATTGGCGAGGAAACCGTGCCACTTGATACCTGTGAAGGCGCATTTATTAGTGCTTGGGATCATGGTGATGTGAGCTTTTTAAAAGAGGCCAGAGATGAATGGCAAGCACCCCTTAACGATTTTAAATTAAGGCTGTCTAAGGTAAATATAGGTAACCGAGGGCGTGACACTCTTGATAAGTTAATGCCTGTTTTACTAAATCAATTAAATGACTTTAATGCCGGTGCAGCAGCTTTCACAATGGTTTGCCAAATTTTTAATAAGATAATTTCGCGTACTGCCTATTTAGAATTGCTTTACGAAAACCAAGGTGCATTAAAGCAACTTGTTTTACTGTGTTGTCATAGCAAATGGATAGGGGAGCATATTTCTCGCTACCCTATATTGCTTGATGAGCTAATAGATCCGGCGGTTCTTTATAAACCGACACCATTAACGGCTTATAAAGATGAAATAAGACAGTATTTTTTACGAATAGAGCATGACGATTTAGAACTGCAAATGGAGTCGCTTAGGCAATTTAAGCAAACGCATCAATTACGAATTGCTGCCGCCGATGCAACCGGTGTTCTTGACGTAATGAAAGTAAGCGATCACTTAACCGTACTAGCAGAGGCGATTGTTGACCAAGCTGTTAATATTGCATGGCATAACACTGTTAAGCGCTTTGGTATGCCCCCTGGCACAGATGATGAGAATAAAGGTTTTGCTGTTATTGCATATGGTAAAACAGGTGGCTTAGAAGTCGGGTACGACTCAGATCTAGATTTGGTGTTTGTGCATAATCATGATGGCTCAAGCCTAACTAATGGTGAAAAACCGATAGATTCTCGGCAGTTTTATTTAAAGCTCGCTCAGCGCTTAATGCATTTATTTAATACCCGTACTGCATCGGGCATTTTATACGAGCTTGATACGCGATTACGTCCTGAAGGAGCCTCTGGTTTATTGGCTATCAATTTAGAGAGCTTTAATCACTATCAGCAAACTCAAGCATGGACGTGGGAGCATCAAGCACTTGTTCGGGCTCGATTAATTTTAGGTCAAAACGATCTGATAGATCGTTTTTCACAAATTCGTAAAAATATACTTTGCCAGCAGCGCGATGATACCGTGCTAAAAGCTGATGTAATAAAAATGCGCGAAAAAATGCGCGACCATCTAGCGAAGGGAAATATTGATCAATTTGATTTAAAACAAGATGTTGGTGGCATGGCTGATATTGAGTTTATTACGCAATATTTAGTACTTAAACACGCAAACGAGTTTGAACAGCTTACAGTTTACTCAGACAACGTAAGAATATTAACGGATGCGGCAAATATAGGTTGTATTACTAAAGAGCAAAAGCAGCAGTTGATAAAAGCGTATATTGATTACCGCTCGTGTTATCACGTATTGAGCTTGGAGCAAAAAGGCAAATTGATCCCGCGAGAAACGTTTTTACAAGATATTACTAACGTAACTAATATTTGGAATAGTATTTTTGAATTGAATTGAATTGAATTGAATTGAATTGAATTGAATTGAATTGAATTGAATTGAAAAACCCAAGCGCTTGCTTGGGTTTTTGTATGTGTAAACCCTTAAACCTTTAGTTTTAAACAGTTTGTACGTACAAATTCTGATGGTAACTCGGTAATAACCGCTGCTCTTTGTTTATGGCAAAAGTAAGTATAAACCTCATGCTCAAAGTCATCATTTATAGCGCGTCCAATTTGGTACAGTGCTGAAGTAAAGTTACTGTCTACTCTAAAATGATCTTTAACTACGTAATCTTTACTTAAGTACCAGTAGAGCTCAATTCCCTCGTTTTTAGCATATTGATTAAGTACATCTTTAAGGGTTGTGCCATTTTCAAAGCGCCTAGGTTCAACCTCTCCAGTCCAAGTGGTCGGCATTGGATCTACTGTTCGCGCACGTTCAGCCAATACTCTATCCAAGGTTTGTTCTGGTGTTTTAAGTTTTAAAACAAATTGATCTCGTTCTTTATTACTTTTTACTTGGTTACGAATGGAGGAGTAAAAGCGTGATAGTCCTTCGGCGGCTGCATTTTTAGATTTTTTAATATCAAATACAGAACCATCACCCACTAAAAAGTATACGGCGAGTGCTATTAGCACGGCTGCAAATGATAAATGTCTAATCCAAAACCACATGATTATTACCCACCTTATTTGTTCCTATTATTGTTATACCATTACTTTTTATAAAAAGAAGGGGTATTTTTATCAGGTCGAGTTTTAAAGCGACGGTGCAGCCACATGTATTGCTCTGGAGCTGCATTTATACATAGCTCTACGCGTTGATTAACCCGTGTTACATCAGCCTTGTCATCACCACTTGGGAAGTTTTCAAGCTCAGGTACTACCTCTAAATGGTACTTACCATTTTCGTCACGGCGCGAGATTAAACTCATAGTTTCGCAGTTTTTACTGCCAGCAAACATAAGAGTACCTGTTGTCGTTGCAGTGTCGGGAACTGCGTAAAATGGGACAAATTCACAGCGGTTACGGCCGTAATCTTGATCGGGTAAGTAATAGCATACTTTTTTATTTTTTAATGATTTAAGCAAACCTTTTACATCTTTTCGGCCAATTAAGTATTCGTTAGAACGAAGGCGGCCATTAGTTGTAAAGTATTCCATTAGAGCGTTGTTATGAGGGCGATAAAAGCCTAAACCTTGGCATTTTAATCCCATTACACGACTTGCCATTTCAAGATGCAAAATGTGGGGAACAAGTAATAAAACACCTTTACCAGATGCCTGTACGCGCTCAAAATGCTCCAAACCTTTGATTGAGCCATATACACTTTTTACTCGCCACTGCGGCCACCACCAAGCCATGCCTGTTTCAACCATTGCAATGCCGGTGTTTTCCATATTTTTTAGTACAAGTTTTTTTTGATCTGCTTCGCTCATATCAGGAAAACACAGTTTAATGTTTACTTCTGCAATATGGCGGCGGCGTTTCATAAATTTATGGACTAAGCGGCCAAGTTGTTTACCCATTGCCAGCTGTAGTTTTTGTGGCAACCAAGAAATCAAATATAGAAATAAAACGCCAACCCACGTTAACCAGTATCGAGGGCCTAAAAAAGATGCTTTAAAAGGAGATGAGGTGACCACAAAAATCTCTCTGAGAATAAAAACGATAGTTTAACGCTAAGCGCTATAAAATACAAAAAGCCAGCTACATGCTGGCTTTGAATAAATCTATATTATGTTTAGCTGTAAAAGTTAAGCTGATTTTAAACCTTGGTTTATAGCAACTAAATCTTCACTTGTTAGTGTACCCGCAGCTTGTTTTAAGCGAAGGGTAGATAACACATAACGGTAGCGTACATCAGCAAGGTTACGCTTTGCATCGTATAAGTTTTGTGTACTTACTAGTACGTCAACAATGGTACGAGTACCTACTTCAAAACCAGCTTCAGTTGCTTTAAGGGCACTTTGAGCTGAAACAACGGCTTGCTCTAGCGCTTTGTAAGTCGCAATGTCAGAAACAACTTGATTATAAGATGTAATTACTGTGCGAGTGACTGCGCGGTAATTTGTTTCATAATCTTGGCTCGCTGATACGTAAAACGCACGCGCTTGGTTTGTTGCAGCAACCGTTGCGCCACCTGAGTATAAAGGTACGCTAAAGTTAAGCCCAACAGAACTTGAGTCTGAACGCGGTTGGTCATCAAAATTAGCGCCATTTATTTGAGTGTCTGTAAGAGAGTCACCATAACTTGCGCTTAGAGTTAGTTTTGGATAATGACCTGCTTTTGCTAATTCAATTTGATCTTTTGCAATATCAACCGTTACTTTAGACACCTGCAGGTTGATATTTTTATCTTCAGCTACTTTAACAAAGTCGCTTGAGCGCTTAGTTGGTTTAGTTGTTGAGAAAGTATCTGTATTTAAAAAGTCTAATTTTTCGTGATATTTACCAGTTATCTCACGAAGTTGCTCGCGTGCAGTTTCTACAGCATTACTGGCAATAATTTCTTGGGCTACTGAGTTATCAAACTGAGCTTGTGCTTCGTGTACGTCTGTTATAGCTGTTAAACCTACTGCATAACGTTGTTTTGTTTGCTCAAGTTGACGTGCAATGGCACGTTTTTCAGCTTCGACAAATTCAAGGTTATCACTGGCACTTAATACGTTAAAATAACCTTCAGCAACGCGTACAATTAAATTTTGTTTAGCTGCATCATATAGGCCGCTTGCTTGTAGAGCTTGCTTATCGGCAATATCTAAAGTGTTCCAAGCACCTAGATCAAATAATGTTTGGCTTAAACTTACACCACGAGAGAATTGGTCTGTGTCACTTTCAACTTTAACTTGGTTAGATAAGTCGCCAACGCTTTGGTACGACGTTGCATCGCTTTTTGTATAACCCATAGTTAAACCAATTTGAGGTAATAGTGCACTCATCGCCAAATCGCTTTGGTAAGACTGCGCATCGGCTTGGGCTTTTGCTTTTAAAACAGTAGGATCGTTAGCTGTTGCTATTTCAAAAACTTGTAGTAAATCTTCAGCTTTCACTGCTGTTGCACCTAGTGCGCATGATAAACTAACTAGCGCCGCAAGAATGTTCTTTTTCATGTGGGGTTCGGTCCTTAGACAATTTTTGTACTAAAAGCATGTTAACCTGTTTTACTGCATAACAAAAAAAATAATTAGTAAAACAGTATGTTCAAGTGTAACAGAATATATTAACGCATTTTAAAGCTTTAGATAAGTAGGAGGTAGGCACGTGGTTGATAAAAAGCTCGTTCAGTTTACACATAAAGATGTAAATCTAAAGCCAATAAAAAACCTTTATAAAGGTTTTTTTCAGGTTGATTTATACCAGTTTGAACATGCTCTTTTTGCGGGTGGAAAATCAGAGCTAATTAGCCGAGAAATATTAGAACGTGGCGATGCAATTGCAGTACTGCCTTACGACCCAATATCAGATACTGTTCTTTTGATAGAGCAAATACGTATTGGCGCTATTAAAAGTAAGCATTCGCCGTGGCTACTAGAATGTATAGCCGGAATGACTGACGGCAGTACGGATTACGAATCAGTTGTAAAAAAAGAAGCGTATGAAGAAGCAGGGCTTGAATTAACCGAGCTTGAATTTATGCTCTCATACCTATCAAGCCCAGGTGGAACAACTGAGCGCTTACACTTATATTTAGCACGTGCTGATTTAAGCCAAGTGAAATCAGGTGTATATGGCCTTGAAACTGAAGGCGAGGATATAAAAACTCATATTTTATCGGTTGATGATGCGCTAATGCGCCTCAATAACGGTGAAATGGATAATGCGGCAACGGTTATTTGTATGCAGTGGCTTGCGCTAAATCGCGAAAAAATGGCAAGCAAATGGGCATAAACTCTTACTAATATTATGGCGGAACTTTGACAGCACAATTAGCAACAAATCGATATATTCAAAGCCTCCCAAAGTATTTAACACTTTGTGAGCATAACTATGTGCGACTATTAAAGTTGTTACCGAGCGAGCGCAATATAGGAAGCATTCGTGAAGTAAAACTTGGCAACAGTGAATTTGCTACAAAAATTGATGGCAGCGCAAAATACACTATGGATATTTCAATTAAGCAGCTAACAGGAATGGTTAAAGGGATAGCGCCGCTGTATTTAACGGCTCGCTTGTATCACGATGCGAAAGTAGCTGAAATTATTCATCACGATTATCATCAACGCATAAAACCATCGTACGGATACCCCAACCCTAAAATGCATCAAAAAGATGAAAAGTATCAACTTAATGCTTTTTTATACGACTGGTTAGTGGCCTGTGTAGAGCACGGGCAAGCAACATTAAATTGGGATGTAAATAATGGCTTGGTTTGATGATGCATATACATTTGATAAATCATCTTTGTGCATTGCGCATATTACCGACAGCCATTTATTTGCAGATAAAAATGGTGAATATTTTAATGTAAATACTGCAGCCCATTTTGAACAAGCTTTGGCACACATCGCTGAGCAGCCTGTAGATTGCGTAATTTTTGGTGGTGATTTAACACAAGACCATAGTTTCGAATCGTACTTATTATTTAGTGAACTTGTAAATGCTAGTGACATCACTTGCCCTGTATTTTGGGTGCCAGGTAATCATGATGAACTAGCAATGCTTAGCCGAATAAGTGGCGGGCAAATAAATTCGGCTAAACATATTATTGCTAACGGGGTTGAGCTACTTCTTATTAATTCTAAAGGGCCTACACCCGCAGGATGGGTTACTGGCGCGCATTTAGATGAAATAACTGATGCTTTAGTCAACTCGAATAATAGTAAAGTTATCTTTTGTCATCATAATCCACTGCCAATAAATGGCTATCTTGATAAGCACTTATTAGAAAATGGTCCACAGCTTTTAAATATTTTAGTTAATAGTAATAATGTATCTGCGCTTTTTCATGGTCATGTACACAACGACTATGAACAAAATTTTAGAGGCTTGCCTATATATGCAAGTCCTGCCAGTTCAGTACAGTTTGTAAAATACACTCCAAAGTGGGAGCAAAAAAATGCGGGGCCTGCTTACAGAATGCTAAATCTAAAGAGTACAAAAGATAAAGTTGAAGTAAAAACGGAAGTGGTATGGCTAAGCGCGTAATTTATATTCACGGCTTTAATAGTTCACAAAAATCATATAAAGCTGTGCGCTTTGGTGAGCTTATGGCAAACTATGACGTTGATTATTGTGTACCGAACTTAAACCACGAGCCCCTACAAGCTATAATTGAGCTTGAACAATTGCTAACGCCAGATACCGTTTTATTAGGTAGCTCGTTAGGTGGTTTTTTTGCCACGTATTTATCGCAGCGTTATCAAATTCCTGCAGTGGTTATTAATCCCGCGGTCGCACCCTATAATTTATTACAGTCGTTACTTGGGCCTAATTATAATCCGTATCAAGATTATCATTACGATTTAAATAACAGTCATATTGAGGCGCTGAAATTACTCACTGTAGATAAATTAGCACATCCTGAGTTACTGTATTTATTACAGCAAACAGGCGATGAAGTGTTGAACTTTCAACACGCAGTAAAATATTATTCGCAATGCAAGCAATTGATAGAGTTTGGTGGCGATCATAGCTACGTTAAATTTGAACGCACCTTTGCAAGTATTGTAGATTTTCTTAAAATCACGTAAAACTAGTTAGCCTGAACTGAGGTTAGTTACTATATTAACGCTTTAGCGCATATAACAATAAAACTAGTAAACGTATTAGAGCCTTAGCGGATATAAAGACAAAAACTATGAGTGATCAAAATTATAACGCCGAAGCCATTGAAGTACTTAATGGATTAGATCCGGTAAAACGACGCCCAGGGATGTACACCGATACCGTACGCCCAAACCATTTAGGCCAAGAGGTTATCGATAACAGTGTCGATGAAGCTATGGCGGGTCATGCCACTCGTATCGACGTAATACTCCACGAAGATAACTCGCTCGAAGTGAGCGATGACGGACGTGGTATGCCTATTGATATTCACCCAGAGGAAGGTATCCCAGGGGTTGAACTAATCTTCACTAAGTTACACGCCGGTGGTAAGTTTTCTAATAAAAACTACCAATTTTCGGGTGGTTTACACGGTGTAGGTATTTCTGTAGTAAATGCGTTATCTACACGTGTAGAAGTAACGGTAAGGCGCGACGCTCAACAATTTAGAATGGCCTTTGAAAACGGCGACAAGGTAGAAGACTTGAGCGTAATTGGTACTGTTGGTAAGCGCAATACAGGTACCACCGTTCGTTTTTGGGCTGACGTTAGCTATTTTGATTCTCCAAACTACTCAATTACCAAGCTTAATCATTTATTAAAAGCCAAAGCGGTTTTATGCCCAGGACTGCGTATTAAGTTTGTTAATAAGCAAACGAAAGAAACCAAAGAATGGTTTTACGAAACTGGCTTAAAAGACTACCTAATTGAAGCCGTTAAAGGGTTTGAAACATTACCGCAAGACCCATTTGTAGGTGAATTTAAAAGCTCAATTGAAGGCGCTGATTGGGCTGTTGTATGGCTACCTGAAGGTGGCGAATCAATAGCGGAAAGCTACGTAAACTTAATTCCTACCGCGCAAGGTGGTACACATGTAAATGGTCTGCGCCAAGGCTTGCTTGAAGCAATGCGAGAGTTTTGTGAGTTTAGAAATTTACTACCTCGTGGCGTAAAGCTAACACCAGATGATATTTGGGAGCGTTGTAGTTACGTATTGTCGGTTAAAATGCAAGACCCACAATTTGCAGGGCAAACCAAAGAAAAACTTTCATCGCGCTCATGTGCCGCATTTGTATCGGGAGTTGTAAAAGATTCGTTTAGTTTATGGCTAAATGAACATACCGATACCGCAGAATTATTAGCTGAACTATGCATTTCAAACGCGCAAAGCCGGTTGCGCGCAGCTAAAAAAGTCGTACGTAAACGAGTTACTGCAGGTCCTGCATTACCAGGTAAATTGACCGATTGTAGTGCTGCCGATAATGACCGAACCGAGCTGTTCTTAGTGGAAGGTGATTCTGCTGGTGGTTCTGCTAAACAAGCGCGAGACCGTGAATTTCAGGCAATTATGCCGCTACGTGGTAAAATTTTAAATACTTGGGAAGTAGAGTCGGGGCAAATACTAGCATCACAAGAAGTACACGATATTTCAGTGGCATTGGGTATTGACCCAGAATCAACAGATATGTCGGGACTGCGTTACAATAAGATTTGTATACTGGCCGATGCTGACTCGGATGGACTACACATCGCAACATTGTTATGTGCACTGTTTGTTCGTCATTTTCCAGAGTTAGTAAAAACAGGGCATGTGTATGTTGCAATGCCGCCATTATTTAGAATAGATATTGGCAAAGAAGTTTATTACGCCCTAGATGAAGAAGAGAAAACCGCTATTTTGGCGCGCATAGAAGCCGAGAAAAAACGCGGAAAAGTAAACGTACAACGATTCAAAGGTCTGGGTGAAATGAATCCGTTACAGCTTCGTGAAACCACGATGGATCCAAATACCAGGCGCTTAGTGCAGCTTACGCTTGATGAAGAAGTAGAAACCATGGAAATGATGGATATGCTACTTGCTAAAAAACGATCGCCTGATCGTCGTCAATGGTTAGAAGATCATGGCAATAAGGCGCTCGTTTAATTGCTTGTGCCTAACACTAGGAGAGAAAAATGAAAAAATTACTAGGAAGTTTGCTGTTACTTGGGCTGACTAGCGCTCCTGCAATAGCCAAAAATATACTCGATAAGCTCACCGTAGCACCGGGATTTGAAATTAGCTTATTTGCAAATGATGTAGAAAATGCACGTCAAATAGCCGTTTCAAAAAAAGGTATTGTATATGTAGGTTCTCGTAAAGCGGGCAACGTATATGCGCTTATTGATCACAATAGCGACGGCGTAGCAGATAAAAAAATTGTTGTGGCTAAAGGCTTAAACATGCCCTCTGGCATTGCAATTAAAGATGGCGATTTATATGTAGGCGAAGTGCATCGTATTATTCGCTTTAAAAATATTGATACCCAATTAAAAGATCCAAAGTTTGATGTGGTCTATAACAAACTACCGAGTGAGCGTCATCATGGTTGGAAATTTTTACGTTTTGCACCAACGGGAGAATTAATCATTCCGGTGGGTGTACCGTGTAATATTTGTGCTGAGGATGAACGTTTTGGTCGTATTTTTGCCCTTAATGTAGAAACAAAACAAATAAAAACAATAGCTAAAGGCGTTAGAAACACAGTGGGTTTTGATTTTCATCCTGCTACTCAAGCTTTATGGTTTAGTGATAACGGTCGCGACATGATGGGCGATGATATTCCGCCTGATGAGTTAAACCGTGCAACGCAAGAAGGTGAGCATTTTGGTTTTCCGTATGTTCATGCCGGCGCAATTATTGACCCTGAGTTTGGGGAAGGTAAAAACATTGCCGATTACACATCGCCAGCACTTGCACTTCCAGCGCACGTAGCGCCACTAGGTATTCATTTTTATAACGGTAAGCAATTTCCAGCAAGTTATAAGCAACAATTATTTGTTGCTGAACATGGCTCATGGAACCGTTCTAAAAAGTCAGGCTATAAAGTAGGCCTTGCAACAATCGAAGTAGGTCGCGTAACTAAATATACGCCATTTATTACTGGCTTTATGAAAGACGAAACAACATTTGGACGCCCTGTTGCATTTGCAGAATTAGGTGACGGCAGTCTGTTAGTAAGCGATGATTACGCCAATGTAATCTACCGTGTAAGCTATAAGAAAAACTAGGTAAGCTTTAATGAGTGATACAGATACCTTGCTAATGCAAGGAATTGAGCAACAAACAATGGGGCGTTTTACCGAAGACGCCTATTTAAATTATTCCATGTACGTAATCATGGATCGTGCCCTACCGCATGTAGGTGATGGCTTAAAACCAGTGCAGCGTCGTATTATTTATGCGATGAGCGAATTGGGCTTGTCGGCTAACGCTAAGTACAAAAAATCAGCCCGTACAGTGGGTGACGTACTCGGTAAGTACCATCCACACGGCGACAGTGCCTGTTACGAAGCTATGGTATTAATGGCGCAGCCGTTTTCTTATCGCTACCCTTTGGTAGATGGACAAGGAAACTGGGGTGCGGCAGATGACCCTAAATCGTTTGCAGCAATGCGTTATACCGAAGCGCGTTTATCTAAGTTTTCAGAAGTACTGCTCAAAGAGCTTGGCCAAGGCACTGTTGATTGGACACCAAACTTTGATGGCACCATGGATGAACCTGTAGTATTGCCTTCTCGTTTACCGCATATTTTACTCAATGGTATAACGGGTATCGCCGTAGGTATGGCAACAGATATTCCGCCACATAACGTACGTGAAGTGGCTAGCGCATGTTGTTTATTACTTGATAAACCAAAAACAGAGCTTGAAGAATTACTTGAGCTTGTACATGCACCAGATTACCCAACAGATGCTGAAATAATTACCCCAAAAGCCGATATTCATAAAATATATAAAACCGGTCGTGGGTCTATCAAAATGCGTGCGGTTTACACCGAAGAGCATGGCGATATTGTTATTACAGCGCTGCCGCATCAATGTTCAGGTGGTAAAGTACTTGAGCAAATTGCAGCGCAAATGAACGCTAAAAAATTACCTATGATTGCTGATTTACGTGACGAGTCAGATCACGAAAATCCAACGCGTATTGTAATTATTCCGCGCTCAAACCGCATTAAAGCTGAGCCATTAATGGCGCACTTATTTGCAACCACCGATCTTGAAAAAAATTACCGCGTAAACTTAAACATGCTAGGCCTAGATGGTCGCCCGCAAGTTAAAGACTTGCGCTGTATTTTAAGTGAGTGGCTAACATTTAGACGCGAAACAGTGCGTCGTCGTTTGCAGTATCGTTTAGATAAAGTATTAGCACGTTTGCATATTTTAGAAGGTTTATTAGCCGCCTTTTTAAATATCGATGAAGTGATTGAAATCATCCGCAGCGAAGACAAACCAAAGCCTGTCTTAATGGAGCGCTTTGATTTAACTGATACGCAAGCAGAAGCTATTTTAGAATTAAAACTTCGTCATTTAGCAAAACTTGAAGAGTTTAAAATTCGCGGTGAGCAAGATGAACTAGCCAAAGAGCGTGATAAATTAGCGCAAATTTTGGGCTCAGAACGTCGTATGTCGACACTGCTTAAAAAAGAAATTCAAGAAGCCGCTGAAATGTACGGTGACGATCGTCGCTCGCCAGTGATTGAGCGCTCAGAAGCGAAAGCACTTAACGAAAAAGATTTAATTCCATCAGAGTCAGTCACTGTTGTGCTATCTGATAAAGGCTGGGCACGCGTTGGTAAAGGCCATGATTTAGATGTACAAGGCTTAAATTACCGTTCAGGTGATGGCTTTAGAGCCTCGGCTCGGGGTAAGAGCAATCAACCTGCTGTATTTTTAGATTCAGCAGGACGGGCATTTGCAACCGATGCGCACAGTCTGCCTTCGGCGCGTAGCCAAGGTGAACCAATGACAGGTCGTTTTAACTTAACACCAGGTGCTAATTTTGAGCACGTGGTAATGAGTGAAGACGAGCAAGTATTGCTTATGGCGTCAGATGCAGGTTACGGCTTTATTACTGACTTTAAAGACTTAGTGAGTAAAAATAAAAATGGTAAAGCGCTGGTAAGTGTCCCTAAGGGTGGAATATTACTTTCTCCTATTAGGGTGAACGATGTTGCTAGTGATTACTGTATGGCTATTTCTAACGAAGGTCGCATGCTTTTATTCCCGCTACGTGACTTACCAAAACTTAGCAAAGGTAAAGGGAATAAGATTATTTCTATTCCTGGAGCTAAAGTACAAGCCCGTGAAGAGTTTGTAAAAGTGCTTGCTGTTGTGCCACAAGGAAGCAGTGTTACGCTTCATGCTGGTAAGCGTAAACTAACGCTTAAACCATCTGATTTAGAGCATTATCATGGTGAGAGAGGGCGTAGGGGTAATAAACTACCGCGCGGCTTACAGCGTGTTGACGAAGCCGTTGTTGAGCTAACCCCACAAGATGATGAACCAATAGAAGCCATTAACGAAGAGTAACCAATTACTTTTTTGTATAAATAAAAACGGTCTGCATTTGCAGGCCGTTTTTGTTTTAAAGTAAAGAGCTTGCATATTTCAGCGTACACTTGTGCGCTATTGACTCGTCTGTGTCACAAAATAACGCTATAATAATCATAATTGATCTTTGGAGAAACTCATTTGCTAGCTGTTATACGCGTTTTTATTATGCTGATGTTTATATTATTCAGTTGTATTTTTGGTTTATTACTTTCGATTGTAAGACCATTTCATCCCAATAATGTACATATTATAGCGGGCTGGTTTGGCTCAATGGCTAAAATGATTGGCGTTAAATTAGTTTTAATACGTCATAAAGATGCAATTGATGCAGGCCCTGCTGTTTATGTTGCTAATCATCAAAATAGCTACGACTTATTTACAGTGCCTGCAATGGTGCCTAAAAACTGCGTAAGTTTGGGGAAAAAGAGCTTAAAGTGGATCCCATTTTTCGGTCAGCTTTATTGGTTGTCGGGTAATATATTAATAGACAGATCGAATCGCTCCAAAGCAGCGGGAACTATCTCCAAAGCAGCCGAAAAAATTAAAAATAATGGCTTATCTGTATGGATGTTTCCAGAAGGCACACGAAGCTATGGAAGAGGGTTGCTACCGTTCAAAACAGGTGCTTTTCACACCGCAATGAGCGCAGATGTACCCATAATTCCGGTATGTATGAATACAACACATAAAACCATTAAGCTAAATCGTTGGGATAATGGTACAATTTACATCGAAATGTTAGCGCCTATACCGCTTGATAAAGAAATTAGCGCGCGTGAGCATGCTAAAAGCGTGCATAGCATTATGGCTGCTAAAATAACTGAATTAGATGCTCAAGTGAGAGAAAAATAATGGAAAACTGGCGTGAAATAAGTGAAGACATCGTAAGTTCACTACTAGAAGATGGATCAGATCCTGAAATACTTTATGAAGTAGAACACCATTTTGTGTGTGAAGACTTCCCTAAACTAGAGCAAGCTGCATTGGCTGCTTTTAAATTAGGCTACGATGTTGAAGAGCCAGCAGAGCTTGAGCTTGAAGATGGCAGTAAAATTTGGAGCTTTGACATTGTAGTTGAAGCTGAGCTAGACGTAGACGTTATTATGGAAGACGTTGATAAGCTAGCGCAACTAGCCGTTGAGTGCGATGTTGAATACGACGGTTGGGGCACTTACTTTCAAGAGTAATTAATTACCCAGCATTAGAAAAATAGTAAAGGCGAGCATTTAACAATGCTCGCCTTTTTTTAGTTTTACTCCCTGTTTAAGCTTTAAATACACTCATTAGCCTCTATATAAATCAAAAATGTACATTACCAATTTAAACCTGGTTATTACCAATTTGAAATTAGTCTTTAATTTATCTCTATTTTTATTTTTTATTCATACTAAATTAATATTGTCCATAATTATTGGTAAGCAGTGTTATTTATTTTTTAGTACTTATGTCTGAAATTAAAATTTATTTTTAAAAATTAATTCGTTACTTAATAAAATCTAATATGTTGATTAAATTGAAAATTAAATTTGTTTTTAAGTAGTAATAAAGATGTAAGTAATACTTATTTGCTGTATCACACTATGTTGACATATTGGTAACAATAAGCATAACCTTTATCCCGCCTTCGGGCATACTTTTTGGTAATGTTAATTGGTAAGTTTTATTTGCCATTTAAATTACCATTACTATTCATACACAATTAAAAACCTGTATAGCGGTAAGATCTAAGTGTTAGTGAATTTCACTAACCTAAGTAGTTAGGTTGTTTTTATGTTCAGGTTTAAAGGAATAAAGATAATGATTAACCACGAGAAATTGTTTATTTGCACTGCAATTACTGCAACCTCAGCGTTATCTCACGCTGCAACTATTAATAACCCTGGCTTTGAAAGCGGTTTTAGTAGTTGGAACGAAACTGAGCCAGCGGCTATTTCATCTGATGCATATAGCGGATCTAAATCGTTAAAAATTCAGGGAAGTCCTGCACGTGTTTATCAATTAGTAAATATTCAGCCAAACACTGAATATACGTTAAGTGCTTATGTACTTGGTAAAGGGCAGATTGGGGTTAACGACTTAAACGGTTTATTTAAAAACAAAACCTTTGATGTATCGTCTTGGACTAAGGTAACTAAAACGTTTACTTCAGCGAATACCAATTCACTGCAAGTATTTGCTAAGCATTACAATAGCTCAAGTGATGTACGCTTTGATAATTTTACATTAGTTGAGGGCAGTAATAATGGTGGTGGCACTGATGATGGTGCAGGATCTGGAGACGGTACAACGATTCCAAGCAGCATTACAAGTGGTAGTGTTTTTGATTTAGAAGGGGATAGCCCTAACCCGTTAGTTAACGATAGTACGTTAGTGTTTGTACCTTTGGAGGCACAGCATATTACGCCTAACGGGAATGGCTGGCGTCATGAGTACAAGGTAAAAGAAAGCTTGCGTGTTGCCATGACACAGTCTTACGAAGTATTTGAAGCAACTGTAAAAGTTGAAATGTCTGATGGCGGTAAAACAATTATTTCACAGCACCACGCCAGCGATACTGGGACTATTTCTAAAGTGTATGTTTCAGATACTGATGAATCAGGTTTTAACGACAGCGTAGCGGGTAATGGCATTTTTGATGTCTATGTTCGTTTGCGTAATACCAGTGGCAATGAAGAAAAATTTGCGCTAGGTACTATTACAAGCGGTGAGTCATTTAACTTGCGAGTGGTAAATAATTACGGCGATGTAGATGTAAGTGCACTAGGTAATTCGTTTGGTATTCCTGTAGAAGATGATTCTGAATCTTACTTTAAGTTTGGTAACTATTTACAGTCTCAAGACCCAAATACTCTAGATAAATGCGGTGAAGCAGGTAACTCTAATTCATTCAAAAATTGCTTTGAAGATTTAGGTATTACTCAATCAAAAGTAACAATGACTAATGTTACTTATACCCGTCAAACAAACTAAGTAGTCACTTAATTATGGCCACTCAATTGAGTGGCCATAATAAATATGCGTTTTAATTTACAGCCATTTTTTATTTTTAAAATACACACCAATACTGCCAGTGAGCACAATTAAAAATATGACAAAAGCACTAAACGCATAAGGGCTCTCTGTACCAGGAATGCCTCCTACGTTTACACCTAAAAGCCCCGTTAAAAAGCCCAGTGGTAAAAAAAGTGCTGCCACTACAGACATAACATACATTCGCTGGTTTAACTGCTCAGAAACTTGGTTAGTGATTGTTTGCTGAATAATTTGCGCACGCTCAATCGAACTATCTAGCTCTTCAAGATAACGAATTAATAAGTTGGTGGTTTCATTAAGTTTTGCTTTATCGTCATCTAATAACCATAGGTAGTGGTTATTTACCATTGAGCTAAGGGCTTCTTTTTGCGGTTTTAAATAACGTTTTAAGGCAATAGTTTGGCGTCGCAATTGTGATAAGCCTTGGTTGTCAAACTTTTTACTTGGTTCATCTATTTCTTCTTCAAACTCGTCGAGTGTTTCATCTAGTGAGTCAATAACGCTTTGCATACGTGAGGTTAATTTTTGTGTAATAGAGCACACTAATTCAGAAATATTGCATGGGCCTTTATTTTTATTTAAACAGGCGAGCGTATCTTGCACCGATAATAAACGACGTTTGCGGGTAGTAATAAGAATGTCTTCGCTAATAAATAAACGAATTGAAACCATGTCTTCAGGGCTTTGTGCTGGATTTAAATTTACACCACGTAAAAATAACATATGTCCGTTAGTCGTTGATGTAATACGCGGGCGTGTTTCATCAGCAATTAAGGACTCTAATTCGTAGTCGTTTAAATGAGGTTGTGCCTTGAGCCATTCAACAGCCTCGCTTTGGCTATAGTCCATGTGCACCCAAAGTTTTCCGTGGCTTGGTTGCCAGCTATTTAGCTCATTAGTGCTTTCAATAGGGCGAGCGCCGCCTTGTCCATCAAGTACAAGTGCATGTAGTAAACCATTAATCATAATTATTTCTCATAATAGTGTATTTTTAATACCGTTAACTATAGTGTATCTACTTAAGTATTTTAAACTTACCTTTATTTTTAATAAGTTAAGCTTAAATAGCAAAATATATGCAGAGCTTTGGGCTGAGTAAAGTGGCATAAAGTACTATTCAGCAAGGCGTGCATTGTGTGACCAGTTGTTTAAAAAGATCAATTTAATTTACTAATCGACTAGATAAATTTATTTCGTTGGTGTTTTTTTACCTGTAGCGTATAAGTCACTTTTTTATTAAGGGCACATTTATGACAGCAAAGATCACAGTTGGTTGGCGTGAGTGGTTAAGTTTACCTGGGCTTGGTATTAACGAGATAAAAGCAAAAATTGATACTGGCGCTCGCACTTCATGTATTCATGCAATTAACATTGAAGAATACGAAGTTGACTCAGAAAAATGGGTTAAATTTACGGCCCAGCCACTGCAAGATGATGAGCAAACGCAAGTCACTTGCAATGCAAAAGTTAAAAAAATGAAGTACGTAACCAGCTCAAGTGGGCAAAAAGAACTACGTTACTTTATAGAAACTACATTGCATGCAGGCGAGCATAGCTGGCCTATCGAGCTTACTTTAACAAGCCGTGCAACAATGAAGTTTAGAATGTTATTAGGGCGTACAGCCATGGAAAATCGTATAGTCGTTGACCCGGCTTTATCTCAACTATTAGGTCGTAAGGTTTAACTATGAAAATCGGTATTTTATCTCGCAACAGAAAATTATATTCAACGCGTCGCTTAATTGAGGCGGCAGAGGCACGCGGTCACGAAGTTAAAGTGATTGATGCATTGCGCTGTTATATGAATATAAACTCTGAGCAACCAGAAATTCACTATCGCGGTGAAAACTTAAAAGAATTTGACGCAATCGTCCCGCGTATTGGTGCATCGGTTACATTTTATGGCTGTTCGGTACTTCGTCAGTTTGAAATGATGGGTGTTTACCCTGTAAATGAATCAGTCGCTATTTCTCGTTCGCGCGATAAATTACGCTCTCTTCAGTTACTTTCGCGCAAAGGCGTTGGTATGCCAGTAACAGGTTTTGCCAGCAAACCCGATGACGTAAAAGACTTACTAGAAATGGTAGGCGGTGCACCTGTTGTAATTAAATTACTTGAAGGCACACAAGGCATTGGTGTTGTACTTGCTGAAACACGCAAAGCAGCTGAAAGTGTTATTGAAGCATTTATGGGCTTAAAAGCTAATATTATGGTTCAGGAATACATTAAAGAAGCGGGTGGTGCCGATATACGTTGTTTCGTATTAGGCGATAAAGTAATAGCAGCAATGAAGCGCCAAGCACAAGAAGGTGAGTTCCGCTCTAACCTTCACCGTGGTGGTAGCGCTACATTAGTTCGCATTACTCCAGAGGAACGTAAAACGGCAGTAGCAGCGGCTAAATCAATGGGCTTAAATGTAGCGGGAGTTGATTTACTTCGCTCATCTCGTGGACCACTTGTGATGGAAGTTAACTCATCACCGGGTTTAGAGGGCATTGAAATAGCAACAGGTAAAGATATTGCAGGTATGGTGATTGATTTCATCGAAAAAAATGCCTCAAGTAAAGGAACAGCAACACGTGGCAAAGGTTAAAATTAACCGTCCTTTTTTCTTATTAGGAGAAAATGTAGGCGTAGGCGAGCGTAAAACGCTTGCCTTAGAAGCAGCTAAGCTTTACACCCATTCACCACTTAATATTCCTATTGAAGTGGTTAATGGTGTAATGGAAGGCCCTGTGCTTATGGTGTGTGCGGCTATTCATGGTGATGAGCTAAATGGTGTAGAAGTTGTGCGTCAGTTACTTGCTAAAATAGATCCAAGCCAACTGCGCGGAACAATAATCGCTGTGCCTATTGTGAATGTGTTTGGCTTTATTCACAAATCGCGTTATTTACCAGATAGACGCGATATGAATCGCAGTTTCCCAGGTTCTGAACGTGGTTCATTAGCTGGGCGTATGGCTTATATGTTTTTTAATCAAGTGGCAGTACATTGTACTCACATTATTGATTTGCATACTGGCGCTATTCATCGTACTAATTTACCGCAAATTCGCGCTAATTTAGAAGATGAAGCAACCGCTGAAATGGCTAAAGCATTTGGTACGCCGGCGGTTATAGATGCATCATTGCGTAATGGCTCATTACGAAGTGAAGCTGCAAACCTAGGTATCCCGGTTATAACCTATGAAGCTGGTGAAGCACTGCGTTTTGATCCAATCGCAATTGCGGCCGGTGTACAGGGTGTTGATTATGTTATGCGTCATTTAAAAATGATCCGTGGCAAGCGTCCTAAAAAGTTACCAGATCCTATTATTGCAGGTTCAACTAGTTGGATACGTGCCGAAGTTGATGGCATTGTGCGTGCACAAGTATCACTAGGGGAGCATGTAACTAAAGGGCAAGTGCTTGCATATATAAGTAGCCCTCTAGGGGATTCTGAGCTTGAGCTATTAGCGCCTAAAGGCGGTATTGTTATTGGTCAGCAAACTATGCCATTGGTAAATGAAGGTGATGCGGTATTCCACCTTGCTTACTTTGCAAATGATAATAGCCTAGTAGAGCAGCAACTAGAGAACTTTATTGATGAGATAAATGATTTAGATGACGAGCTTAAAACAGCTGAATTAAATAACTAGTAGCCAACCTGAACTCTATTTAGTTAAAGCATTAAAAAGCCGCAGTAGGTAATTACCTACTGCGGCTTTTTTGTGTGTTTATTTTAATTTAGGATTTTTTAGGTCCAATAATACGCTTTATAACGGGAGCTTTTGTTGGCTTTGGTTCTTTATTTAAAACCATGACAGGACGGGTCACAAATAAATTGTTAGGGTAAATTACACGGTGCCCATCAATATGTTCAAGTACTACATTCATTAAGCCCATTTCAACAATGCGCCCTTCAACATGATTCGCACCATCAATAATTCGTACCCAATAACCAACGCGGCAATCGTTTTGAATAAACATCAGTAAAAATGCGGTGAGGTTACTCAATAATGACCAGGCGGCAAAAAGTGCTACCCCTAACATGGCAAATAAAGAAGAGCCTAAAACCAATAAACCACGCAGCTCTATACCCCAAAATACTAAAACCAAACACAGTACTACAAAGGCGAGTATAATTTTTAGTAAAAGCTCTGCACGGTATTTTCGGTGTAAATCTACTTTGCCTTTAATCGCTTTTTCGAGTAGTTTTTTGGTTATTTTTAATAGAAGAGGGAAAACCAAAATAGCGATTATAGTTACAACTAACTTATATTGTGATGCAAACAATTCTAAAACTTCTATTATTTCCACATTAGGTCCTGAACTTTCATAACAATTTAATGCAATTGGTATTAGTTTAACGTGTTTGTATTATTTAAAAAGTGTTTTTAACGCTTACTAGCCACTGGACTGAGTCTACATCGTCGTAGCTATCAACAGGGGCGGCAATATCAATGTGGATCATGGTTCCTGAGTTTGCGCGACTTGGTGCTAAACGAAGACCAACGCCTACATTTTTCAATACATGTGCATTTTCACCGTTATCTTCATCGTTAAACCATGCTCTGCCTACATCTACAAAAGCTGCGCCACCCACTTTAAATAGTTGTAGTAAATCGTACTCCCAGTAATAGCGCTTTTCTAGATTAACTAAAAAGCTGCGATCGCCATGTTGATAATCCATCGGGTAACCACGCAGGCCTGTTTCGCCACCTAAAGTAAGCTGTTGATCAGCAGTCAGGTTTTTGGCGTATTGCACGCGGGCTTTAACATACCAAGATTGGTCTTCACTGGTATTTAAATAATATTGTACTTGGCTGGTGGCCATAAAGTTTTCGAGTTTTTTCTGTTCTTTATTCCAATAGCCATCAATATCAGCACTAAAACGCCATAAGGTATTATCGTTAGTAAAGTGGGCTTTTTTAAAGTTAAAAGAATACACCGCGCGGCTGTCGTCATTACTTAATGACTCATCTGAATAGCCAATTAAGCTTTTAATATTCCAACCTAAGTTTAAATCCTCAGTGCGAGATATACTGTCAAAATTGCGTACTTTTATGTAGTTATCTTCAAACCAATGGCCGCTTATAAAGGGATAACTTAAACTTCTGTCATCGGCAAGTGGTGCAAATGTAGTGTCTATAGCTTCAAAGGTATGCTGCTCGTCGGTATAACCTAAGGTTAAGCGTTGGGTCCAATTATTATTAAGCGCTTTAGAGTGTCCTATAAATGCACGGTTTAAATCAGTAGTTTGATCAAATTCGCTAAACTCTTCGCCGCGTTTATATAGTGACTCTTCGCGCTGCTCAGAATAGCTTAAAATACCGTAACTAAAAGGGGTGTCAATTGCGTAAAATGGATAGGTTAGCTCAAGCAAATGGCGCTTGCCGTCGCTGTTATCGGCGTACTCTAAACGGCCTCGGTAGCGAGTAGATAAAATATTAGGATCGTCGTAAACAAATAAGTAACCGCTGCGATCGCTGTCAGTCGTGCGCGAAAAAGAAAGGCGCTTACCCCAGCCAAGCAGGTTAGATTCTCTAAAACCTATACTCGATTTGTTTTCTCCACCGCTCCGACTAAAGTTCACTTCAGGTAAAAGTGTCCATAAATCACGGGTAACCACTTCTACATTAACGTCGCCGTCGCAGTTTTCGGTAGCACTAATTTGTGCATCATATAAGTAGCTTTCTTTGCGAAGTAAACGCTCAGATTCTGCGAGCTTTTTAGCGTCGTACTTGTCACCTGGGGAGAATAATAAAAGGTTATTAATGACATCGGGCTCTGTTTGAATGTGAGCGCGGTTAGCAAATCGGAATAGGGCATTATTTTCCTCTTCAAGCTCAGTATTAAATACATTAAGTTGCTTGAGCTTTATTGAGGCTATTTTAGCGTTACTATTACTGTGCGTGAGGGTTGTTTTGTCTTGAACTTCTCGGCGTAGGTTTTTATTTGTGCTTAAATCTGTCTGTTTTACAAGGCAGTTATCAGTTTTCATTGAAGATTGTTGTGCGAACGTATTAGGCACATAAAAGCTTAAAACCGTTAAACTAATACAACATTGTGCTATCCATTTCTTGCTCACCATTAAACCTCTTACTGCTACGTAGCAAATGACTATCGTAATATCAGCTTACATCATTGTTATTATAATGTAAGTAAAAGGTATGGATTTTGAAATTAATTAATTGTTACTCATATTCACTTTTGTTAATAGCCAGCTGGTTTGCAGCGACCTATGCGCTAGGCATTAAAAGCTAGCTTAAATAAAATGCTAAAGCGGCGAGTAAGTGTTCAGCTTCATGACCTTCGGCATTAATCCAGATGCTTTGGCTGTAATGCTCATAGTTTAAATTAAAGGTTTGATGATTATAGGTAAAGCGAACTTGATGTCGATCGGCGCCAGCAGAGTACTCATTGAGTGTTACTTCGTCTGAGTGTAAAAATAATGTACTCCACAGCTCAAAGTCTTCATCGTTTGGTAGCTCAATGGGATTAATCAAAATACATTTGTGTGTATGGTCATATTCTATTTGGGTCATAATGCTCTTAATTAGTAGCTAGGTAATGTCGAATTGCCGTTAAAAATTCGCCGCCGTATTTATTTAACTTAGTAAAACCAACACCTGAGACCTTTAAAAACTCACTGTCGTTTGTTGGCATAAGCTGCGCCATTTCGGCTAACGTTTTATCATTAAATACTACATAAGGTGGCACATCGTCGGCATCAGCAAGTTCTTTACGAAGTGCGCGCAGGCGAGCAAATAGCTTTTTGTCGTAATTAAATTGCGCTAACTTATCTTGATAAACGTGTTTGGCTTGCAGGCGTGGCTCGGCTAATTGCAGTGCGTATTCACCTTTTAAAATTACACGCGCGGCTTCTGTTAATCTAAGTGACGCACCTTGTGTTATATCTTGGCTAAGTAAGCCTTGATGAATAAGTTGGCGTAAAATACTAAGCCAAAACTCACTGCTTTTATCTTTACCTATGCCGTAGGTACTTAACTCATGATGATTATTATCGCGGATGCGGCTCGTATTTGCACCGCGAAGTAATTCAACAATATAACCAAGTCCAAAACGTTGTCCCGCTCTGTACACACACGAAAGTGCTTGCTGGGCGACTAACGTACCATCAAAGCTTTTTGGCGGATTTAAGCAAATATCGCAGTTGCCACAAGGTTCGCGTTGATATTCACTAAAGTAGTTAAGTAATATTTGACGACGACATGTTTGCGCTTCGGCAAAGCTTGCCATTGCGTTAAAGCGTTGTTCTTCTACGCGGCGGCGTTGTTCATCGTCTATGTCTTCAAAAAAGCGCCTTACGCGACCTATATCAGCTGGATCAAAATACATTATAGCTTCTGCGGCAAGTCCATCTCGCCCAGCTCGACCAGTTTCTTGATAGTACGACTCTATACTTTTTGGAATATCGTAATGCAGTACAAAACGCACATTAGGCTTGTTTATACCCATACCAAAAGCAACGGTTGCGACCACTATCTGTATATCGTCACGGGCAAACCCGGTTTGTACAAATTGTCGTTGCTCGTTACTCATACCAGCATGATAAGCGGCAGCGTTTAGTCCTGCATCTGCAAGCTTTTCAGCAATGTCGTCTACGCGTTTACGGCTGGTGCAATAAATGATACCGCTTTGGCTTTTTTGCTCCTTTAGGTAGCGAAGCAATTGCACCATAGGTTTAAATTTTTCTTCTATGGTGTAACGAATATTGGGGCGATCAAAGCTGCCAGTATGAATATAAGGCTGTTGTAGTTTTAATTGCTCAACTATATCAAACCGTGTGGCTTTATCGGCGGTGGCGGTTAATGCCATCATTGGGACATGTGCAAAACGTTGCTTTAATTCGTTTAAGCGAAAGTAATGAGGTCTAAAGTCATGACCCCAATGCGACACACAGTGCGCTTCGTCAATAGCAAATAAATTCACATTTAAATGCGATAAACGCTCTAAAAATTCGTGTTGTAATACTTTTTCAGGCGCCACATATAAGAGCTTAATTTGCCCCTGATGAAGCTGTTGATACACCAATTGCTGTTCTTCTCGTGCTAAGCTGTTATTAACGTAAGCGGCTTTTACCCCAAGAGCTTGCAGTTGCGTTACCTGATCTTGCATTAGCGATATAAGCGGAGATATAACAATGGTTACGCCTTCGAGTACTAAAGCAGGGATTTGGTAGCACACCGATTTTCCGCCGCCAGTAGGAAGCAATACAAGCGAGTCTTGACCGTTAATAGCGGCATCAATAACTGCTTTTTGACCGTCGCGAAATTCACTGTAGCCAAACACTTGTTTGAGGACAGTTTCGGGTTTACGCACAAGGGTGCTAGAAGGTGGAGTTGATGTATTCATTGGCGGGTATTTTAGTGGTTTTTTAGTGAGATGTCTTTAGCTGAGTTACTTGATAAATTATTTAAGTGGAGTCTCGTAGTTTTACACTATGTATGTTTTACTCATCTTACCTGTTTTGACATAGAGAATAATAATGAATAAAGAAATGTTAATTGAACAAGTGGGCGCGTTATTTGTAAATGGCATGCCGTTTAACCAGTTTTTACAAATATCGGTTGAGTCGTTAAGCCCTGAACAGGCCAAAATTACGTTCCCGTGGCAGGATGTACTAATTGGTAACCCTGCGCAAAAAATACTCCATGGTGGTGTTATTTCAGCCGTACTTGATAATGTAGGCGGTATGCTCGCTGCAGCAAGTGTAATTGATAAACTCACCGATTTAGATATTACAAGCGTGCAAACAAAATTAGCCACGCTTGGGACTATCGACTTACGTACTGATTATTTGCGCCCTGGTAAAGGAGAGAGCTTTACTGCCAGCGCAACACTTATTCGTTCAGGTAATAAAGTATGTGTATGCAGAATGGAATTACATAACGAACAGTCTGTTCAAATTGCTTTTGGAACCGGCACGTATTTAGTTGGATAAAACGCGTATGGCAAGTAAACTAGCGGCCTTTTAAATCACTAAGTGTTTATTATGTCGATTGATACTGAGCAGCGTAAAGGTGCTATTTTTGCTTGTCTTGCTTTTTTAATGTGGGGCCTTGCGCCAATATACTTTAAGTTAATTCAGCATGTTTCTGCTTTTGAAATTTTAATGCATCGGGTTATTTGGTCGGTTGTGTTTTTAGTATTGGTAGTAAGTGTTTTACGGTATTGGGGTAAAATTAAACGCATTATCGTTCAACCTAAGCTTTTGCTTATGCTTGTTATAACCTCTGCACTGCTTGGGTTTAATTGGGGTTTATTTATATGGGCTATAAATAATAACCACATGCTTGATGCAAGCTTGGGCTATTACATAAATCCTCTTTTAAATGTATTACTGGGTATGCTTTTTTTAGGCGAACGCCTGCGTAAATTCCAAGGCGTAGCAGTAGCCCTTGCCTTTAGCGGTGTAGTGCTGCAGCTAATTAGTTTTGGCTCGTTTCCGGTAGTTGCCTTTTCACTGGCTATATCATTTGCACTTTATGGTTTATTACGTAAAAAGTTACCGGTTGAAGCCTTGCCTGGCATTTTACTCGAAGCACTTATATTACTGCCTGTCGCACTTATTTACTGGTGGTTAATGGTGCCTACAGCAACATCAAGCCTGCCAGCTAATGATTGGCATACTAATGTACTACTGATTAGTGCAGGTATTGTAACTACATTACCACTGCTGTGTTTTACCGGTGCAGCTAAGCGTTTGCAATATACTACACTTGGCTTTTTTCAATACATTGGGCCAAGCTTAATGTTTATACTAGCTGTGGTGTTTTATGGTGAAGTGTTTGATGCAGAGCGTGTAGTAACATTTGCATGTATTTGGAGTGCACTGGCTATTTTTAGTTGGGACTCTTACCATCAATCACGCAAACGTAAAAAAGCGGCTATTACAGCCGCAGAAGTATAATTAACTAATAAAATGGTTAACTAACTACTTTATTACGACCAGATTCTTTAGCGTCGTAAAGCTTTAAGTCGGCCTGTTTTAAAAGTTCATCAATTTGATAAACAGGCCCGTTTGCAAAGCCAATAGAAATGGTGAATTTTATTTTAGCTTTACTAAACTCTTGGCTATTCATTTCTATAAAATACCTAAAGCCTTCAAGGCGTTTAAGGGCTTCTTGTTTATCTACATCTATAAAATAAACTGCAAACTCTTCACCACCTAAGCGCGCTACTAAGTGCTTTTTAAAGTATTTACTGAAGCAAATAGAGAGCCCTTTTAATACTTCGTCGCCAACATCGTGCCCGTATGTATCGTTAATTGATTTAAAGTGATCAATATCAAGCATAGCTAAAGCACCGTCACCTTTAGTATGTTTTATTTGCTTTAATGATTTTTCAGCTTCTTCAAAAAAGTAACGACGATTTGGTAAATTAGTTAAATAATCCGTGTTGGCTTGTCGCCTTATGGTGGCTATAAGTTCTAACATATCGACGTTTTGACTAAGCCTGCAGTAAAACTCTTCGCTATTAAAAGGTTTGTGCAAATAATCGTTTGCGCCATTTTTTAAAAATAAGCTAGAAAGCCCTACAGAGTCAGAACCCGAAATACCAATAATAGCCTTTTCATCATTGCTATATAAGCGGCGAATCTCGCTACATAGCTCATCGCCATTCATGTTGGGCATTTCATTATCAGTAATAATAACTGAAATATCAGGTGAAGCTTCAAGCAGATTTAACGCTTCTTGTCCGTCTTGCGCTTCAATAATTTGATACTTATGGCGCACTAATAAACTACAAATGTATCGTCGGGTCGATTTAGAGTCGTCAACAACGAGTACTTTTACATTTTCGTTACGAGGCAGGCGCTGTAACTGTTTTCCGAGGTACTGATAAGCTTGTTTATTTTCTTTAATGATGTAATCGATGATTGGGTATTTTTCTACAGTGTCGCGAGTTTTTTTATCAATATTGCCCGTCATTACAATAGTTGGAATGTCTGCATTAATAGTACAAGGTACAGCCTCACCAGATGGGGCATCAGGTAATATGAAGTCAACTACAGCGCAAAAATAGCTATTTTTACTTATAAGCTCTTTTGTTTGCGCTAATGACTCAGCTATATCAACTTCATAACCAGCCTTAAGCGCGATGTGCTTTTGCACTCGCGCCATGGCAGGTGTATCTTCAACTATTAGAATTTTTCGCGTCACGGAACAACCCTATATATATTTTGCAAAAATATTTGCTTATACAAGTTGTAACTGTTAAAACGCAAAAAAGCAAATAACTTAAGTACTTACAGATTATCCGCTTCTGAATAATACTCTTGGCTAATCGGTGCCGGGCTCGACATTTTTGAACGGCCAAATAAAGTATGAAACTTAGTTTTGCAGGTCGTTAGTTTTAAGTATTTTACCCAAGCTCGTTCGATTGGGTTGGTAGGTTCTTGTGAGCCAGTTACGACTGCTACAAACTGTTCCTGGTGTTCGTTTTGCGGCTCAATTGTTTTACTGTATAAGCCTTTTAAAACAACTCCGTGTTGTTCAAGTATGCTGGCTTCTAATAAGGTGAAGTTTCCGCTGCGGCTAAAGCCTCGTGGAAAGTTTTGATCATCATAAAATTGACGTTGGCTAACAAATGCTTGGCGTAGTAATGAAATGTTATTGCTCATAGCTTTATCCTCATACCTTAGTAATTAGCTGGAGTATGATGCAAGTTTGGCAATTTATTAAACAAATTATTTTTATCGTGAGGATAAAAAATTGGATATCGATTTATTAAAAACATTCGTTGAGGTAGTACGTACGCGTCACTTTGGTAAAGCGGCCGAAAACCTTTATATTACGCAGTCTGCAGTGAGCTTTAGAATTCGCCAATTAGAGCAAGGGCTTGGTGTTAATTTGTTTATTCGCCAGCGTAATAACATTCAACTTACAGCACCTGGCGAGCGCTTATTACCCCATGCACAAATGATTATTACGGGCATGCAACGCGCCAAAGTGGATGTTGCGCTTGCCGATAATATGCATAAGCAAATTAGCTTAGCAGGAACGCCCAATATTTGGGATGCTTTTTTACAGTTTGGTATAACAAATATTGTCTCGGCGATGCCGGGGGTGTCATTAGTCGCAGAAGTTAAAGCACAACAAGAAAGCACTCGGCTGTTATTAGAACGCACGCTTGATTTGGCAATATTGTTTGATCCACCAAAAGTAGACGAGTTAGTGGTAGAGCGAATCTGTGAGTTGCCAATCATTCCCGTAAGCGGATACGACACTGCAACGAACGAAAACTTTTTTGATAATCAGTATGTATATGTTGATTGGGGAACTACTTTCTCACTTTGGCATGCACGCCAGTTTACTGGAAAAACCCCTCCTTATTTTAGAACTAGCACAGGACGTATTGCACTTGATTTAATACTGCAATGTGGCGGCAGTGCGTTTATACCTCAAGTATTGGTAGAAGGACATTTAGAAAAAGGTGAACTGTTTCATGTTAAAGATGTAGAAAATACCTCGCGAGACGTGTTTATAGCGTATCACAGAGACAACGAGCAAAAAGAGTTAATAGAAACCTTAGTTAATTTACTATCGCAAATGACCCCCAAGCTTGTCATTAAAGAAAAGTAAGTAAGTTCGGCCGTTTATTAGGCTTTCATGTTATTTTGATTTCAAATTTAATGCATTTTTATTAATAAAAAAAGACATTAATATTTCCATTGTAATATTACTGTCATTTAGCGGTGACAAAATGCAGCAGTTTTAAAAATTAGTCTTTTGTGATTATCCAAGGAAATAACATGAAATTTGTAAAATCGAGCTTATGCTTAGCACTATTAAGTGGTTTATCTTTTAATGCACTTGCCGATGTAGACATTTACGGTAAAGCGAATGTAACAGTGCAATCATCTGATGACGGCGAAGGGTCTTTTACTGAGATAAAAAGTAATGCATCTCGTCTTGGTGTTAAAGGTTCTGAAAAAATAAATGATAGTTTAGAAGCGGTATATAAGTTTGAGTTTCAAGTTGATGTGTCTGATGCTGATTCAAAAGGCGATAACGACGACAATATTTCTGCGCGTAACCAATACGTTGGTTTAAAAGGTGCGTTTGGCCAAGTGGTTATTGGTCGTAACGATACTGCGCTTAAACAATCTCAAGGTAAGTTAGACTTGTTTAACGACCTTGAAGGCGATATTAAAAATGTATTTAAAGGTGAAAACCGTTTAGGGAATACTGTTAGTTATTCATCAAACTCATACGAAGGTTTTAAAGTACTTGCTACTTTTGTAGCTGAAGATGATGTAGACGCTGATAACGGTTACTCAATGGCGGTTACTTACGGTGACGTGGCACTTAAAAAGAGCGCAGTATATGCCTCTATCGCAGCCGATAGTGAAGTAAATGGCTACGATGTAGTACGCGCGTCAATCCAAGGTAAAGTTGAAAACTTTAAGTTAGGTGCAATGTACCAAACACAAGAAAAAGTTGACGGCAGCGCAGAAGCGGATGGTTATCTATTAAATGCAGCTTACAGCATGGGTAACAACACATTTAAAGTACAATACCAAGACATGGACTTTGACGACAGCGACGATAAGTCAGCAATATCAGTTGGTCTTGAACACAAATTAAATAAAAACATTAAAGTATTTGGCTTTTACTCAAGCTTCGACATGGACAACAACGTTGACCAAGACTACGTAGGCTTAGGTATGGAATACAAGTTTTAACTATTCGCTAAATTAGTTAAAACACTCCCTTTTAATCGCGCTCTTTTGAGTGCTGTTTTTTTTGCTTTAAATTATTTACTTAGCCGCCCATAATAGAGCTTCATTTGGAATGAGGTGCGAGTCCTCGACTGTTCCCGCAACTGTAATTAGCGCAAAGCTTTAAGTCAGATACAAATGGTATAATACCAATTTTATTAAAAACATGATCTTTCTAGCGAATTATATAACTTACTAACTTCGTTAAAAATTATTTATATAGAAAAAGTATATGTCATAATTTCCGCCTTGTTATTAAGCTATTTATTTGTCGCTATAATAAATCACTAATTTAATACAATTGGTATGAATTCTTTTAACGAGAGGGTTTACTCATTTTTTCTTGTAGTGCATTAGTATTTTTATCGCATTTTTAGTGAGTTTAACCTAGGGTCTGTTGAACTTTGCGGATTAAAATTTGTTCAAACTAGGGGCTATTTAATCGCGGCTCGAGGTTTGTAACCTAGTGGGCTCGATAACTGCTCCTGCGTTATTCTAATGGCTTACATCCATGTAAGAATAAGTAAAAACCGAGCAACAAAGAGTAAATAGCCCCTAGGAAGAACCCTTTGGGCAGCGCCTGTTTGGCATTAATGCTACGTTATCGCCCATTTATGGGGAATAACCACACTACATAGGCTCTGCTTTGCCTAAATACCAAACAGACTGTTGCAAATTTAACCTTGAAAGATCAACAGACCCTATCTAGGACTGACTATTGTACACTCAAACGCCATTAAATATACCATTACTAAACGTTAAAAACGTATCGTGGGGTATTGGCAATAAAACGATCCTCAAAAAAATAAACCTTAAAATAACCACAGGTAAATTTGTTGGCTTAATTGGACCTAATGGCGCAGGTAAATCGAGCTTATTGCGTTGTTTATATCGTTTTAATAAACCCAGTAATGGCGTTGTAGAGTTTAACAACACCGATATTTGGCAGCTAAAAAGCGATGAGTACGCAAAAAAAGTAGCGGTTGTTTTACAAGAAACCCCGTCGCAATTTAACTTAAGCGTATTTGATGTTATTGCACTTGGGCTAACGCCTCATAAATCGCTATTTAGCTCAGTAACTAACATTGATAAACACAAAATTACCCAAGCTATCAACACTGTAGGGTTGGCAGATCATAGCGATCAAAGCTTTGAGTCACTTTCGGGTGGAGAAAAGCAACGTGCCTTGATAGCCCGCGCCATAGTTCAGCAACCTCAGTTGTTAATAATGGACGAACCAACTAGCCATTTAGATGTTAAATACCAAATACAGGTAATGGAGCTTGCTAAATCGTTGGGTGTAACGGTGTTTGCATCGTTTCACGATTTAAACTTAGCTTCTGCAATGTGCGATGAACTAGTGGTTATTAAAAATGGTGAAATTACACATACAGGCACGCCAAGTGAGGTATTAACCGAAAACATGCTAAGCGACGTTTTTGGTGTCTGCGCTCAAGTAAATAACCACCCGCAAATATCGGAGTCGGGAAATAGCATCCCTCATATCACTTACTTTTATGGTTACGAATAATATGAGCGCAGTTAATACTCGCCAATCACTTGCGCTATTTATCAGTGCTGCAGCTGCTTTATTTAGCTTATTTGCAGCACTTAGTTTTGGCGCAGCAGAGACCTCACTTCAAGATGTATTTAATAGCTTTTTACTCTCAAATGATGCGTCTTTTAATTCGCGTATTATTTTTGAACTAAGAATGCCACGCACATTACTCGCCTTTTTAGCCGGCTCTGGCTTAGCAATTGCGGGGCTTATTTTACAAACGGTAACGCGCAACCCTTTAGCCGATCCTTACTTATTTGGTATATCGTCGGGTGCTTCATTTGGGGTGGTGTTACTTATGGCATTAGCAGGTATTAGCGCAGGTTTTATGTTATCGGCAGCAGCATTGCTGGGTAGCTTACTCGCCATGAGTTTATTAATACTTATTGCAGGTAGGCAGCAAAGTGCACAGGTAGAATCAATGTTATTAGCTGGTGTTGCTCTGTCGTTTTTATTTAGTGCATTTACCAGCTTGCTGCTTTATTGGAGCGACCCTCAGGCGGTAGCCGCTATTTTATTTTGGACACTGGGCAGCTTTTCGCGTGCGCAGTGGGTTACGCTTTGGTTGCCTTTATTGGTAATTACATTGTGTACGTTTGTAATGCTGAGCTTTAGAAGGCAGCTAAATGCTATGTTACTGGGCGATGAAAGCGCAATTACATTAGGTGTGAGGGTTCAGCGCTTTAGAATACTTATGCTGGTTTTAAGCTCATTAATTACCGCTGTGCTGGTGGCTATGTGTGGTGGTATTGGGTTTGTAGGATTAATGGTGCCGCATATTGTGCGCTTTTTTATATCCCAAGGCACCATCGCTGGCTTACTGGTAACCAGCTTGGTGGGCGGTACATTTATGGTGTGGGTTGATGTACTTTCGCGCTCATTGCTGAAAAACCAAGAACTGCCCGTAGGTGTTATTACTGCAGCTATTGGTAGCGTGTTCTTTTTGAGTTTATTGTTTTTTAGAAAGCGAAGGGTGTAATTCCATGAAAACCTTAATGGTGCAAGGCACTACATCAGATGCTGGTAAAAGCACTTTAGTTGCTGCCCTTTGCAGGGTGTTTGCTAAGCGAGAGGTAAAGGTTGCGCCTTTTAAACCACAAAATATGGCACTTAATAGCGCAGTAACAAAAGATGGCGGCGAAATTGGTCGTGCGCAAGCTTTGCAAGCAATAGCAGCTAAAGTAGAGTCCGAAATAGACTTTAATCCTATTTTACTTAAACCTAATAGCGATACTGGCGCACAAGTGATTATTCACGGAAGAGCCATTAGTAATATGGAAGCGGGCAAATATCACGACTATAAAAAAGTGGCGATGGATGCAGTAATTACCTCACATAACCGCTTAGCTAAACGCTTTGATTTACTCCTCGTTGAAGGGGCAGGTAGCCCTGCTGAAATAAACCTGCGTGAAAACGATATTGCCAATATGGGTTACGCCGAAGAGGTAGATTGCCCAGTAATTATAATTGCTGATATTGATAAAGGTGGTGTGTTTGCACATTTGGTAGGTACGCTTGCGTTGTTAAGCGAGTCAGAACAGGCGCGCGTAAAAGGCTTTGTTATAAACCGCTTTAGAGGCGATATAGGTTTGCTGCAAGGCGGGCTTGATTGGCTTGAAGAATACACAAACAAACCCGTACTTGGCGTATTACCTTATTTACACGACCTTGCGCTTGATGCTGAAGACGCCGTCGCAATTGATAATAACGTAACCAACGCCTCAATTAATATTGCAGTGCTACTTGTTCCCCACATTAGTAACCACACCGATTTTGATGCACTGCGTTTGCACCCAAACATTAATATAAATTACGTGCGCCATACGCAAACGATCCCAGACGTTGATCTGATAATTCTCCCAGGCAGTAAAAACGTGCTGGGCGATTTAACCTTTTTGAAAAATGAAGGCTGGGACACTCAAATTAAACGCCACTTACGCTATGGTGGTAAAGTACTTGGCATTTGTGGCGGCATGCAAATGCTGGGCAATACGCTCAACGATCCCGAGGGTATTGAGTCATCATTAAAGCAAGTAAATGGGCTTGCTCTGTGCGATTTTGAAACCACGCTAACAACACAAAAAGTATTAACTAAAATAACCGCTACACTGCTTTTAAATAACCAATCAACACCCTGTAGTGGTTACGAAATACATGCAGGGATTAGCCAAGGTGCAGCGCTTAATAAGCCATTTTTAACCTTTGATAAAAGCCACCCACATGGTTTTGTGTTCGATGGCTTTATTAGCGATGATAACGCCATTGCGGGCACTTATTTACATGGCTTATTTGATGAAGCTGATGCTACATCGCAAATTTTAAAATGGGTAAAACCAAGCGCCTCAATTAACCCAATTAGTATTGCCACTCATCGCGAGCAGCAGTTAGAACGATTAGCAACCATGTGCGAAACGCATTTAAACATACAGCAAATTATCTCGATTTATGAAGGGCACAATAATGACTGAACAAAACAACGATAAGCACAAGCAGCGCCAACAAAAAGTAAAAGAACAAGTGGATGCACGTGTTGCCGCCGCACAAGATGTAAAAGGTATTTTTCAGGTAATTACCGGTAACGGTAAAGGTAAATCAACCTCAGGCTTTGGCGTTGTAGCACGCTGCGTAGGGCATGGTAAAAAAGCAGCCGTTTGCCAATATATTAAAGGTACGTGGGAGTGTGGCGAGCGTAATTTATTACAAAGTGCAGGCGTTGAGTTTGTTGTAATGAACACCGGTTTTACCTGGGATACACAAAATAAAGAAGCCGATACCGCAGCCGCCCAAGCAACATGGCAAGAGTCAAAACGCATGCTTGCTGATAGCAGTATTGATTTAGTATTACTCGATGAGCTTACGTATATGGTGACATACGGCTATGTTGATTTAGATGAAGTAGTAACAGCCCTTAATAACCGCCCGCCAATGCAGTCAGTTATTATCACAGGGCGTGCAGCACATCGTACTTTAACCGACCTTGCCGACACGGTAAGCGAAGTGCGTAATGTAAAACATGCATTCGACTCAGGCATAAAAGCGCTAGAAGGATTTGATTACTAATGTTTAAAGCGTTTTTTATTGGGGGGCTGCTTTTTTGTGTATCGGGCAGTGCACTTGCAGAGCAGGCTAATGATTCTAAAAAACTGCGAATAATCGCGCTTGCACCACATATAGTCGAAAACCTATTTGCCATAGGTGCGGGCGATAATATTGTGGGCACGGTTGATTACGCCGACTACCCAAGTGAAGCCCAAAGTATTGAGCGCATAGGGGGTTATTACGGTATCTCACTTGAAAAAGTGTTAGCGCTTAAACCTGATTTAGTAATTGCGTGGAAAAGCGGAAACCAAAGCGAAGATTTAGCCCAAATAGAGCGTTTAGGTATAAAAGTATATTTGAGTAATCCCACCACAATCGCTGGTGTAGCCGACGAGTTACTTACTTTTGGTGAATTTACAGGGAATATTGAGCAAAGCCAGCAAGCGGCAAATGCATTTACACAAAAACTAAACGCGATTGTTAAAAGCCAGCAAGATAAAAAAAATATTACCGGATTTTATCAGTTATGGGCTGAGCCCATGATGACAGTAAGTAAAAATACGTGGATAAGCCAACTGATTGAAACATGCCATGTAAGTAATGTATTTGCACAAAGCATTACAGATTACCCGCAAATTAGTATCGAAAATGTCATTGTTACTAAGCCACAAGTTATTATTATCCCTGATGAAAAATCAAAAACACCACAGCCGATTGTTAATTGGCAAAAGTGGCCAGAAGTACCAGCAGTTAAAAATGATCAATTTATTAGCGTAAATGCCGATTTATTACATCGTTTTACCCCGCGCATGCTAGATGGACTCGCGGATATGTGTGATAAAATAGACGCATCACGTAAACAGATTAAGAGTACACAATGAGCAATTGGGCTACATTTTTAGAAAGTGAATTACAGCAAACTTACATGCAGCAAACGTTAGAGTATGTGGCTAATCGCCGCAATGAAGGTGTTGCTGTTTACCCGCCTGAAGCTCAAGTATTTAGTGCTTTTGATGCCACCGCACTTAATGACATCCGCGTTGTAATTTTAGGACAAGACCCATATCACGGAGAGGGGCAAGCGCATGGCTTGTGTTTTTCGGTATTGCCTGATGTAAAAAAGCTGCCGCCGTCGCTTAAAAATATGTACAAAGAGTTAGCTGTCGACATCAGCGGGTTTATTATTCCTGAGCATGGTTACCTGCAAAGCTGGGCAGATCAGGGCGTGTTTTTACTCAATACAGTATTGACCGTGGAGCAAGGACAAGCGCATTCACATAAGCATTTAGGATGGGAGCAATTTACCGATAATGTAATTGCCCATATTAATAAGCACTGCGAAGGTGTGGTATTTATTTTATGGGGTGCACATGCACAAAAAAAGGGTAAAGGCATAGATAGCGCTCGCCATCATGTTTTAAAAGGGCCGCACCCATCGCCGCTTTCGGCGCATAGAGGCTTTTTTGGTTGTAAGCATTTTTCACAAACGAATGAGTTATTGCAAGCCCAAAAAGATAAGCCAATTAACTGGCAAATCTAATTTATTCTAAAGAACTCAAATTGTTTAAACCATTAAAAAAGGCTTCCAGATTCTGGAAGCCTTTTTGTTTAGTTGGGGCGTATTGAATTAAAAATCGAGCTCATCAATTGCAATACTGTCTGTAAAGTAGTCTAGTTCTTGTAGTTCTTTACATAGGCGCTGTTTGTCTTTTATTGCTTCTATTTCACGCCATTTTCTTTTTTTATTTTTTTGAGAGGTTTTTCTTGTTGTATCTGGTCCTTCTAATATCTCGTTTAGGCTATCCATGAACTTCTCCTATTGATTTTATTGACCTCAAGAATACCTATACCACAGGCCTAGTTAAAATAGAATAAAAAAGTGTCAGTTATGTTACATAAGTGTGATTGATTGATGAAGGTTAAATAGAGAAGTAGCCTATTTTAGGCATAAAAAAACGCCGCTATTGCGACGTTTTCTAAAACACGATTATAACAAATTACATTGCTTTAAAACGCGCTTCTAGTTGTTCTTGTGCATCAGCAAAAGAGCGAATACCTTCAGCTAGTTTTTCAGTAGCCATAGCATCTTGGTTATGTAACCAACGGAACTGCGCTTCTGTAAGTGGCTCTGGTTTTGGCTCTTTAGGAATATCTGTTTCTAGCAAGTATTCCTGTGCGCCTTCAAGGTTACCTAAATCTTCTAAAAGATTAGGGCTAATTGTTAGCTTGTCGCAACCAGTAAGAGCAATAATTTCGCCTGTATTACGGAAACTTGCACCCATCACAACTGTTTTGTAGTCATGGCGTTTGTAAAATTCAAAAATGCTGCGTACAGACTGAACACCTGGATCTTGTAGCGGATCGGTTGGTTTTTCCATACCGTTAGCAACGTGCCAATCTAAAATACGCCCTACAAATGGCGAAATTAGAAATACGTTTGCATCGGCACATGCGCGGGCTTGGGCATCGCTAAATAATAAAGTAAGGTTACATTTAGTCCCTTCTTTTTCTAGCTGCTCAGCGGCTTTAATACCTTCCCATGTAGATGCTACTTTAATTAAAATTTTGTCTTTGCTTACACCTTCTTTTTCGTAAAGGCTAAGTAGGGTATGTGCTTTATCAATCGTAGCTTGCGTATTAAACGAAAGGCGTGCATCTACTTCAGTAGAAATATAACCAGGTACAATAGCGCTAATTTCTTTACCTAGTAATACGGCAAAGTAATCACATGCTAGTTCAAGTTGTTTAGCTGGCTCTTGCTCGGTTTCTTTTGCATAGCTCCAAGCTTTATCTAGGTAAGGCTTATATGCTTCAATCTCGCTCGCTTTTAATAAAAGCGACGGGTTTGTAGTTGCATCTTCTGGTTGATGCTTTTTAATAGCTTCAATATCACCAGTATCGGCTACG
This sequence comes from Pseudoalteromonas sp. SWYJZ98, assembly GCF_015864495.1. Classification (NCBI taxonomy): domain Bacteria; kingdom Pseudomonadati; phylum Pseudomonadota; class Gammaproteobacteria; order Alteromonadales; family Pseudoalteromonadaceae; genus Pseudoalteromonas; species Pseudoalteromonas sp. SWYJZ98. The sequence continues at coordinate 42,865 of NZ_JADYXA010000009.1, forward strand.
ATAGATGAATGTTGTTTTAGCCTTTGTAGAGCTGAAGTCATTTGCTTTCCTCATTCCAAGCAAGTTAAAAGAAAAATCTAATCACTCTTAATATATACAATCCATACTGCAACAGTGTGACAATGCTTGATAGGTCTTATGTCCTTATCAATAGAAAAACGGCAATGCATGGGTTATTAAGAGAGGATTTATTTAAACAAAACGTGCTTTTCGTTTCATTTAATGTTGAAATTGACACTAAATAAATTACAAGTCAATAGCTAACTATGATCACTGTTATTTCACCTGCAAAAAATCTTGATTACGAAACGCCACCCGCAACAGACAAGTTCACTCAACCTGAATTACTAGAGCACAGCGAAGAGCTCATGAAAGTATGCCGTGAACTAACACCAGCGCAAATTGGCAGTTTAATGAAAATTAGCGATAAGCTATCTGGGCTTAACGCTGCACGCTTTAGCGAGTGGGCGCAGCCGTTTACACAAAGTAATGCTAAACAAGCAGTGCTTGCCTTTAATGGCGATGTATACGGCGGTTTAGATGCAAGTACGCTTAAAGCTAGCGAGCTTGATTACGCACAAAATCATTTGCGTATCCTTTCTGGCTTATACGGCTTATTAAAACCACTTGATTTAATGCAAGCTTACCGTCTTGAAATGGGCACCAAGCTTGAAAACTCGCGTGGCAAAAACTTATACGAGTTTTGGGGCAGCGTAATAGCGAACAAACTAAACGAAGTATTAAAAGCACAAGACGCACAATACCTCGTTAACCTTGCTTCAAACGAATACTTTAAAGCGGTAGATAAAAAAGCGCTTAATGCACAAATTATTACCCCACACTTTAAAGACTGTAAAAACGGTCAATACAAGGTAATTAGCTTTTACGCTAAAAAAGCACGCGGCATGATGGCGCGATACATTATCGAAAATAAAGTAACGCAATTAAGCCAACTTAAAGAGTTTACTGTGGCGGGTTATTACTTTAGCCCTGAGGCAACAGTTAAAGAGCTTGAGCCGGTATTTATGCGCGACGAACAAAATTAGGTCATAAGCCTAAATAAACAATTGAAAAGCCATGCATTGCATGGCTTTTTTGATACTGGCGTTATATTTGCAATCTCATCTAATATTAATGAGATTATTAATTAAAGAGGTGCAAACAAAATGATCAGTATTCCGTCAGTTGGCGAAGCCGAAAAACTAATAGAAGAAAAGCTCGGAGGGTGGTTTGATGTTGTCATCAGCCATATCCCTAATTTTATAGTGGCAATTGTAATTGCCATAGTATTTTCAATATTGGCACGCTTTGCTGGCAAGCTGATGAAAAACGTATTACGCCGCTCACTCGACTCAACGCAAATTGCCGATTTAATGGCGTCAATATTTAAAGTTATTGTGTTGTGCATAGGTTTATTTATAGCGCTCGATTTTGTTGGCTTAAAAGGCACCGTTACTTCGCTACTTGCTGGTGCGGGTATTGTGGGTTTAGCCATTGGTTTTGCGTTTCAAGACATGACCGAAAATCTAATTGCTGGTATAGCAATGGGTGTACGTAAGCCATTTAAAACAGGTGATGTAATAGAAACCGATGATGTGTTTGGTTCGATACATTCTATAAACCTACGTAACACGCTAATAGAGAGCTTTTACGGGCAACTAATACTTGTACCAAACAAAGTCTTATTTAGAAATGTACTAAAAAATTACACCACGCTAGGTATAAGACGTATAGAAGTACCTGTAGGTATTTCGTACGGCGATGACATAGAAAAAGCAAAAGACGTTATAGTCGAAAAAATTAACGAATTTGACTTTGTAATACGTAAAGACGAAACCGCTGTATACGCTGAAGGTTTTGGCGACAGCAGCATTAACTTACTGGTGTGGTTTTGGATTAAATACCCAGGCGAGCCTGACTTTATGACGGTACGCCACAAAGGTGTTGTTGCCGTTAAGCAAGCATTAGACGAAGCTGATATTAGTATTCCTTTCCCAATTCGTACGCTCGATTTTGGCATTAAAGGGGGTGAAAAACTCGATGCCATGATAAGCGATAAAATAAGCCAGCAATCATCAAATAAAGACAGTAGCGACGGTGCTGACTCTAGCCAAAGTGAGTAATTTAGTTAAAGCTCATTAGGCAAAAGCATTGGGAAATAGTTACTTACCAACAGCGCATTTTTACAGAGTAAAAATGCGCTTTTTTTATAAACGGATTATTAGCTAAAAGTTTAAATACCTAGTTTTGTGTTTATTGAATATCAATTCTAATTAGTTGCGTTTGGCCATGGGAGTATTAACAAGTAAAAGTAGTGTTTACCCAACGATTTTCTCACTGCCTTTGCTGCACACTCTGAAATAACGCCCTCATCTATTTCAATAACTAAATCATCCTTTTAAGCCCGTTAGGTCGGCTAAAGAATCAGTGTAAGTTTTTACAATATTAATTGAGTTAACTTAAGGGCTAAAAAACAAAGACAAACACGCCAGCATCAATTCTAAATCACTCTTCTTCAGTATAAGTGTGAGCTATCGATTTTAGGGGGAGGGATAATTGGATTGCCTGGGCTTTATTTTATCTTTTTCACAGCAGCAATGCTTGCCTTAAACAGAATATAAAAAAGCGCAGCTTGTGTTGGAGTAACAAGCCGCGCTTATGAATTAGTTATACAAATAGGTTTTGTGGTGCGTATTAAATAACGCTAATTTTGTTACGAATGATTTTAACCCCATCTATATTTTCTAAAAACTTTTGAGCTAGTGCGCGCTGAAAACCAGTTTGTGCTTCACCGTATAAATCTACTTCACCATTTTTTACCTGCACACGAATATCACTTAACGCCAGGTTAGGGTTAGTTCGTAGGGTGTTGGTGATAGTTTGTTGTAGGTTAGGTTGAGTGGCTACACTGCTTACTACGGCCATGTTGGTTGCTGCACTTACCTTTGTAGCGCAAGCTAATAAAAATAAACAACAAAATGATACTAAAGCGATAGTTAACTTGAAGCGGTTCATAACTTAATCCTTACATTACGGTGAATAGTGCAGCCACAAAATGGAAATTCCATCGGCTAGGTTATCTTTGTAGTTACAATTTCGGTGCCAATATTAACGCTATGAAATATAAGGTGATTTTATTAAGTGGGAATTAAGGTGGGCAAAAATTACATTTAAATGAGTATGAGTTACATGCTTGGGTTACATATGTAACAGGTACAAACACCAGAGCCTGTAAGGCTTGCATTAAAAAAGCCGACAAAAGTCGGCTTAGAATAAAAATATGTTAGGTTACTTTTTCTTTTTAACCTTGGCCTTTTTCTTGGCTTTCATTTTTACTGGATCTTTACGCTTTTTAGCCGGCGGCTTAGCTTCTTTATGCTGTGGCTCAACACCTTTAATTACACGGCGTTTTAGTTTTTGTTCAACGTAGCGCTCTACTTTATACAAAATACCAATGTCGTGTGCTTCAACTAATGATATTGCAATCCCTTTTTTACCAGCACGGCCAGTACGACCAATACGGTGTACGTATACGTCGGCAGTGCGCGGCATATCAAAGTTAATAACGTGGCTAATGTCAGATACGTCAATACCACGTGCGGCTACATCGGTCGCAATTAATATACGTGTTTTGCCACTGTGGAAGTTTTCCATGGCTTTCATACGTTTGTCTTGTGGCATTTCGCCGCGTAACCAAGCTGCTTTAACGCCGTTATTGGTTAGCTCGCCAATCAGTGTTTCTAAACGCTCACGGGTTTTAACAAACACAATTGCTTTAGTCACATCTGGACCATTTAAGGTATTTACTAAAAGCTCTAGTTTATGATGATAGTCATCGGCTAAATGTACCCACTGGTGAATTTTAGCTTTTTCTTTACGTGACGATTCAGCTTCTAATAGAGCAGGGTCGTTTAATGTTTTTTCAGCAAACCTTTCTACGCTGTCACCTTCGAGTGTTGCTGAGAATAAAAAACATTGGCGACGATTTTTAGCTTCGTCACAAATACGGCTCATTTCTTTTTTGAAACCCATGTCTAACATGCGATCTGCTTCATCAATAATAAGCATTTCTACGTGTTCAGCATGAAAGTTTTCGGTTTCTAGGTATTCCATTAATCGACCTGGTGTGGCGATTAAAATATCATTATTTTTTTCGAAAATTTCTTTATGCGTGCCGTAGTTAATACCGCCTGTTACTACACCAATTTTTAGGTGTGTGCGTTTAGCTAGCAGTTCACATTGTTCATGAATTTGATAAGCCAACTCACGAGTCGGGGTCATAACGAGGACGCGCGCAAAACCAGGATCACGACGTGGGAAATCCAGTAAGTACTGAATAGCCGGAATTAAAAATGCCGCTGTTTTACCTGTACCAGTAGGCGCAGATGCTAAAATATCGCGCCCCTGAAGTGCTTCAGGAATAGCTTGTTGTTGAATGCTGGTTGGCGTCTCGTAGCCCATTTTATTAATGGCATCGAGTAGCTTGTTATCAAGATCAAATTCAGAAAATTGCATAGAGTGTCTAAAATAAGGGACAATTACCCTGATTATACGCGCTATGCTGCGCTTGGTGAATGAAAAGGTGAAAAAATGTCTGGTTTTGTATTTAAACAATTTAAAGTTGAACACGACCACTGTGCAATGAAAGTTTCTACCGATGGCATTTTGCTTGGCGCATGGGCTAATTTAAGCGGTGCAAAGTCATTACTTGATATAGGCACTGGCACCGGCTTACTAGCATTAATGTGTAAGCAGCGCAGTAATGAGCTTGATATAACTGCGGTAGAAATTGACGAAAGCGCCTATACCCAAGCATTACAAAATGTAGCTAATAGTCCGTGGCCAACAATAAGTATTAAGCACCAAACTATTCAAAGCTTTAGTAGCGAAGTTAAGTTTGATGTTGTTATCTCTAATCCACCGTATTTTAATCACAGTTTAAAAGGCGATAATGCTGCGCGTAATACCGCACGCCATACCGACGGCTTAAGTTTTGAAGAGTTAATAAATGCCTTTAAACGCTTAAGCCATAGTCGCTCTCGCTTTAGCTTAATACTCCCAAGCGTTGAAGGTGCATTATTTATAGAGCTTGCTACTCAAAATGGGCTTTATTTAAATGCTCATTGCCAAGTAAAAGCCACGCCTAATAAAGATATTAGCCGCAGTTTAATGGCATTTAGCTACGTAAAAAGCGATTTAGAATCATCAACCCTGTGTATTAGAAACTTAGATAATACCTACACCGCTGATTATATAGCCCTGTGCAAAGCATTTTATTTGAAAATGTAAAGCAATTGTAAAATAGGAACGAATAACGCAAACTGACTAAAACCTATTGTTGAGAACAGATATGGATAGTCAGTTACCAAAATCTTTTATAATTATACTTGCCGTATTACAGGCTATTGCTCTTACCCTTTTGTATAGCAGTATAGAAAATAATGTGTGGCCAGCAACAAGCCCTACATGGTTAGTCTCACTTATTACATTTTCTATGAGCTTTCCTTTATTAATGCTAATGACCGTTAATAAAAATAATATAAAAACGTCGTTGCTTTTAATCCTTCCTTTTTCCTTGTTGTTATCTTTATTGGGGGCGTATGTTGGCTTTCAGCAAGAGCCTCAAGAGTACGTAAGTAATAACACTTTAATGTCAGTTTTTATTTTTACTAGTTTAATAGCTGGCTTTAAAGGCCTTATGTACATACAACAATTTGGTAGCTCAGAAAATGTTAGTTACAGTCGTTTATTTAAGCTCTCTTGGCGTAATTTTATAATATTTGGAGAATGCTGGCTGTTTGTACTTATTTTTTGGGGAATTCTAAATTTAGGTGCGGCTTTATTTGATATTTTAGATATAGAATTTTTCTCTGAGCTACTAAGAAATGAATGGTTTTGGATCCCAACCTTAACGCTCGCATTTGCCTTAGCGAGTGTCATATTTAGAAAGCTTTTGAACATTGAAGATAATATCGCTTTTTTACTACAAACTTTAATTAAGTTTTTATTGCCTGTTTTATCAGTTATTTCTCTCGGTTTTTTAGCAACACTTCCTTTTACCGGACTCAATAAATTATGGGAGACCGGAAGTGGCAGTTTATTAGTAATGTGGCTGCAGGTGCTCACGTTGTTTTTTGTTAACACTGTTTATAAAGATGACTCATCAGTTCGCCCTTATCACATGCTCTTGCACCGACTCGTTTTTATAAGCGTTGCGTTACTTCCAGTTTATAGTGTTATTTCTGCCTATGGAATTTACTTACGGGTAGAGCAGCATGGGCTAACAGTAAATCGTTGTTGGGGCATTTTAATTTGGTTTTTATTGGCGTGTTTTTCGTTTAGTTATCTTGTTGGAATTATAACAAAGCGAGACAATTGGCTAGAGCCGCTTAGCAAAATAAATATTGTGATGGGGTGGGTGGTGCTCGTTAGTATGCTTGCTGTTAACTCCCCTTTATTAAATTTTCAAAGCTTATCTACAAACAGCCAAATAGCGCGTTTAGATGCAGATAAAGTAACAATAGAAAAGTTTGACTATTACTATTTTGAGCACAGCTTAGGTCGCCAAGGTTATTTAGCTATGCAGTTATTAAAACAGAAAATTGAAACGAGTCACCCAGAGCAATACGCTATCATCGATAGGATGTATGTAAATAATGAGTTTGCTTTAACGCTTGAACACACAGTCGATGATTTTATTGAGCGCAGTGTATTTTGGCCATCACAAGTGCTAATACCTCAAGGTTTAATAGAGGCAGTATTTTCTGAACAACATTTTTACGATCGTAACTCTTTAAAAGAACATACTTACTATTTCATTGGCATGGATTTAAACAAAGATGATGAACTCGATTTTATAGTGATTGACGAAAGTAATGAAAATATATCCGCATATTTCTGGTTATTCGACATGGGTAAGTGGCGCTCAAGGTATATGAATGTCGAAAATCCTGAAGAGATTAGATACCTTAAAAGCATGATTGATAATAACGAATTATCTTTAGTTGAGCCTGAATATTCAAATCTAAAAATAGGGGATGTTGTTTTTAAAGTGAGGTAATACGTAACTTTTTTTATGCTACTGCCCCTTAAACCTAAACTAATGATTATTAGTTTAGGTTTTTTCTTTTAGTTTTTTATTTTATGTACAGCGCTTTAATAGTGTGTTTATAAATCACCTGATATGATTTAGCCATTGGCCACTTAATTTAAAAGGCAACACAATGAAAAAGTTAAATAAATTAGCATTACTTAGCACGTTAACAACCACCATTTTTGCAAGCCAAGGTGTGTTTGCTGCTATTACGCCAGTAGGCCTTTGGAAAACAATTGACGAGGATACAAACCAAGCTAAGTCGTATGTACGTATTAGCCAAACCAACGGTACTTTAAGCGGTAAAGTTGAAACTATTCTAGACCCTGCAAAACAAAACGATATATGCAGTAAGTGTGATGATGAGCTAAAAAATCAGCCTATTTTAGGAATGACCATAATCACTGATGTAAAAGCACAAGATGATGGCACCTGGGGAGACGGTGAAATACTCGACCCAACAAATGGTAAAACCTACACCTTACAATTAACCCCGCAAGATGAAGGTAAAAAGCTCGAAGTGCGCGGTTACATTGGCTTTTTTTACCGAAACCAATATTGGCTAAGAGTAGAGTAAGTTTTACTACTTACTTAATTACTAAACGTTAAATAATTAAGCATTAACTGAAATCATTTTTGCGCTTTGCCTTTCTTACTCATTAAGCCTGCCATATTTAATTGGCATAAAATTTTGAGTAAATAAAAGGGTAAAATATGATTAAGTACATAGTTGCTTTAATAATGCTTAGCGCACTGTTAATAAGCGGTGGGGCAAACGCAACGGATGATGCGGTAAACACTGGCTGGTTTAATAACACGGCTATTAAAGGGTACGACAGTGTTGCTTATTTTACCCAAAATAAAGCCATTAAAGGCAATGACAAATATACGTTTAGTTATTTAGGTGCCGACTGGCATTTTTCGAGTGAAGAAAACAAAACGGCATTTGCAGAAAACCCAAAGCGTTATGCACCGCAATACGGTGGTTGGTGTGCTTATGCAATGGCTGATGAGGGTAATGCTGTAGGGATAGACCCAGAAGCATTTTATATTCACGAAGGTAAGCTTTACTTAAATTACAGCCAAAGCGTACAACAAAAATGGTTAAGTAATTTATTGCCGTACATTGTAATGGCTGATGGATATTACCCACAAACGACCAATGTTATGACGTTTCAATAAATTACTCATATTGCTAATCAAAAGCCCGCAACTAAACTAGTTGCGGGCTTTTTTCTTTTTATTTATTAGCTTATTAATTAAAGCGTTTCGCCGTATTCAGTCATTACCTGTTCAACCCATGTTGCAATGCGGTCGTCGCTTAGCTCGTATTGACTGTCTTCGTCGAGCGCGAGTCCTACAAACTGTTTACCATCAGGCGTTAATGCTTTTGAAGCTTCAAACTCGTAACTACTGTCGTTTGGCCAAAAACCAAGTTGAGTAAATGTTTGCGTATTTATTTCGTCGTGTAGCATGCCTAGCGCATCTTGAAACCACTGCCCGTAACCTTGTTGATCGCCCATGCCAAATAAAGCAATGGTTTTACCGTTTAGGTTTACGTCGGCTATGTCGTCCCACTTTGACTCCCAGTCTTCTTGTATTTCACCAAAATCCCATGTTGAAATACCAAAGATGATAAAGTCGTACTGCTCTGCATTTTTTAGTGGCTCGTCTTTAATATTGTGCAGGGTAACTATATCGGCACCAATAATGTCGCGAATCTTTTCTGCTGCCATTTCGGTGTAGCACGTAGTAGAACCAAAAAATAAACCAATTTGCATCGTATTTATCACTGTGTAATTGCCTGATATGATAGGCTCAAGTTTACCGTAAGGTATTTTTAATTGATACCTTAGCAAAGCATGAGAGCATAATGTGACAACGCTATCTGACGATTCTTTTGAAAATAACAGCAGTATGAGCAGTAATAGCGACTACCTAGAAACCTTTTTAGATAGCCTGTACTTAGAACAAGGCGTAAGCGAAAATACATTAAGCGCTTATCGCAGTGATTTAGATAAGTTTTGCCTATTTTTAAAGGGCGAAAATTTAATGACGGTAACGGGGCTAGACATAGAAAGCTACTTAGCCCATCGAGTTGATTTAGGTTTAAAACCACGCAGTACAGCACGTAGCATTAGTGCGCTAAAGCGTTTTTATCAGTACTTTGTGCGCGAAAAAATAATTAGTGATTCGCCCATGCTAAACATTGCTCAACCAAAAGCCGGACAGTCGTTACCTAAAACACTCTCAGAAGCTGAAGTTGAGGCATTGTTAAATGCGCCCAACACAGAAGAAGCGATGGGGCTGCGCGACAAAGCCATGCTAGAGCTACTTTATGCAACGGGGTTGCGTGTAAGTGAGCTTGTTGGGCTTCGTATGGAGCAAATTAATTTGCGCCAAGCGGTGGTGTTTGTAAAAGGCAAGGGTAACAAAGAGCGCTTAGTGCCACTGGGTGAAGAAGCCATGTATTGGCTGGAGCAATTTTTAAAGGGTGGGCGTGCACAAATGATAAAACACGCCACTGATTTTGTGTTCCCATCTAAGCGTGGAGTAGGCATGACGCGACAAACCTTTTGGCATAGAATTAAACACTATGCTATTTTGGCATCAGTTGAGTCTCCATTATCGCCCCATACCATGCGCCATGCTTTTGCTACGCACTTATTAAATCATGGGGCAGATTTACGTGTGGTACAAATGATGTTGGGCCATAGCGATTTATCAACGACGCAAATTTATACCCATGTTGCCAATGAACGGTTAAAGTCGGTACACGCAGAGCATCATCCGCGAGCGTAAGTTTGAAAGTAAATATTATTAAGCCGGTCAATATATTAAGTATTTTTAGGATAGAGAGAAGTTATGAAAAAATTAATGTTAGCGGGTGCCATGTTGTGCACAAGTATTAGTGCATTTGCAAATGGCGTTGCTGTAACACCAGATGCTAATGATCCTATTATTACTAAATTTGCCGAGCTTGGTGTAACTGTAAAGCAAATTAACCCAAGCCCAGTAGCGGGTTTAAAAGAGTTGATCACTAATAAGGGCGTGCTTTACGCAAGTCCAGATGGTCAATTTTTAATGCAAGGTACGTTAATCGATTTAAATAATCGTAACAACTTAACAGAGCAAGCATTAAACGGCGTGCGTGTTGAGGGCATTAAAGAATACGAAGATTCGATGATTGTGTACAAAGCACCAAACGAAAAACACAGTATTACCGTATTTACCGATATTAGCTGTGGTTACTGTCGTAAATTACATCGCGAGTTAGACGATTTACTTGATGCGGGTATTACCGTTAAGTACCTTGCGTTTCCACGTGGTGGCTTACAAGGTTCAGGCTACGCCGATTTAATGAACGTATGGTGTGCACGCGATCAGCAAGAAGCACTAACAGAAGCTAAGTCGGGTACAAGCACTAAAGTAGTTGCAGGCTGTAGCGCACCGGTTGCAGAGCATTATCAGCTTGGTCAAAGCTTTGGTATTAGCGGCACACCTGCCATTATTTTAGAAGATGGTACGATGATCCCAGGTTACCAGCCAGCAGCAGCACTAAAAGCAGCATTAGATGCTAACAAAGCGTCGTAATACGTTTTATAGCTAATAAAAAGGCCTTAATGGCCTTTTTTTGTCTTTTTAATACGACCCAATAAGTTAAAACTCTGCATGAAAAAACTAATCATTGCGCGTGAAAACGTTGACGACTCGCATCTACCGAGTAATTTACACCCTGTAATTAAACAAATTTATGCTAACCGCAATGTATTTAATGCCGACGAGCTAAATAACAGCGTAGCTACGCTTCACGACTTTAAATTGTTTAAAGATATCGACAAAGCCAGCGATTTACTAATTGAGGCATTAAAGACGCAAAGCCAAATATTAATAGTCGGCGATTTTGATGCTGATGGCGCAACAAGCACTGCAACATTAATGCAAGGCCTTGAGATGTTTGGCTTTAAGCATTTAGATTACTTAATTCCTGACCGGTTTAGCTTAGGTTATGGTTTAAGCCCCGCACTTGCAGAGCAAATAGTACAAATAAAGCCTGATTTAGTGATCACCGTAGATAACGGCATATCGTGTATTGCTGGTATTGATATTTTAAAAGCGGTTGGTATAAAAGTGCTGGTAACAGATCACCACTTACAAGGTGAGCAGCTGCCAAATGCAGATGCAATAGTAAACCCAAACAGGCATGAATGTGATTTTCCGTCTAAATCCATTGCTGGCGTTGGCGTTGCTTTTTACTTATTAATAGCACTGAGAAGCGTAATGCGAGACTTAGGTTATTTTGAGCAGCAACCGCCGCCTAATTTAGCTAACTTGCTCGACATTGTAGCGCTTGGTACGGTTGCTGACGTGGTCGCACTTGATGCAAATAACCGCACCTTAGTACATCAAGGTTTAGCACGTATTCGCAGTGGTAAAACACGCCCAGGCATTACCGCGCTTATTGAGGTGGCTAACCGCAATGCTGCGCGCTTAAGCGCAAGCGACTTTGGCTTTTCACTTGCCCCGCGTTTAAATGCAGCAGGGCGATTAGACGACATGAGTTTGGGTATAGCATGCTTACTTAGCACCGATATAAACCAAGCACGTAGTATTGCCAGCGAGCTTGATAGCTTAAACTTTGCAAGGCGCGAAATAGAACAAGGCATGCAAGCCGAGGCGCAAGCCGTGCTTGATAGACTCGCATTTAGCGACGATAACGTCCCTGATGCAATCTGCTTGTTTCAAGACGATTGGCACCAAGGTGTTATTGGTATTTTGGCTGGTCGCTTAAAAGAAAAGTACCACCGACCAACCGTTATATTTGCTGGTGGCGAAAATGGTGAAATAAAAGGTTCGTGCCGCTCTATAGAAGGGTTGCACATGCGCGACTTACTCGAAGGGCTTAATACTGCTGAGCCACACTTAATTAATAAATTTGGTGGCCACGCAATGGCCGCTGGTTTAAGTATTAATGAGCAACACTTTAACGACTTTAAAAAGGCATTTGATGCTGCAGTGAGTGCGCAACTGAGTGAAGAAAGTAAGCGCTGTATTGTATTTACCGACGGTGAGCTGCCAAACGACTGCTTTACGATGGAGTTTGCTCAGCTATTAAAGCAATCGGGCCCTTGGGGGCAACAATTTCCTGAGCCGGTGTTTGAGCACACATTTGAAGTAATACAGCAGCGCATAGTCGGCGAAAAGCACTTAAAACTTGTATTAAAGCATCAATCAGGGCGATTAGTTGACGCCATTGCCTTTGGTATTGATGTAAAAGAATGGCCCGACACAGAAGCGAAGTTTGTAAAAGTAGCCTATCAACTCGATATAAATGAGTTTAGAGGTAAATTTACGCTGCAATTAATAGTTAGAGAGCTTGAAAAAGTGCACTAAAAAATATGCACAAATCATGCATAAAAGGCTAATAAAGCGCGCGGTTTTTTGTTAAAATCGGGCGTTTTTATCATTTGACGATAATTTGTTGCGAAAATCCCATGTAAAGGGGCGCAATTACCTAGCCATTTTGGAGTGATGTACATGTTTGAAGTGAATCCTGTGATTAACCAAATCAAGGAAATTCGCGAACGTACTGAATTGCTTCGGGGGTACCTTTGACTACGCTCTTAAACAAGAACGCCTAGAAGAAGTTAACGCCGAACTTGAAGATTCAGCCGTATGGAATGAGCCTGAACGAGCACAAGCGCTTGGCCGTGAAAAATCAGCATTAGAGGCTGTTGTTGAAACAATCGACAACCTTGTAGCCGGTACTGACGACGTTGAAGGTCTACTTGAACTTGCTGTAGAAGCCGAAGATCAAGATACCTTTGATGAAGCACAAAGCGAACTTAGCGATCTAAACGAGCAGTTAGAAGGTTTAGAGTTTCGTCGTATGTTTTCAGGTCCTCATGACTCAAACGATGCGTACCTTGATTTACAATCGGGTTCTGGCGGCACTGAAGCACAAGACTGGTGTAACATTCTACTTCGTATGTATTTACGTTGGGGCGAGGCTAAAGGCTTTAAAGTTGAGCTAGTTGAAGCAACCGACGGTGATGTTGCCGGTATTAAAGGCGCAACAGTTCGCTTTGTTGGCGAATACGCTTACGGTTGGTTACGTACAGAAACAGGCGTTCACCGTTTAGTGCGTAAAAGCCCGTTTGACTCAAGTGGTCGTCGTCATACCTCATTTGCTTCTGCGTTTGTATACCCAGAGATTGACGATAATATTGAAATTGATATTAATCCGTCAGACCTACGTATAGACGTTTACCGTGCATCAGGCGCGGGTGGTCAGCACGTTAACACCACCGAATCGGCGGTTCGTATTACTCACGTACCAACAAATACCGTAGTGCAGTGTCAAAACGAGCGTTCACAGCATAAAAATAAAGCCCAAGCGATGAAGCAGTTAAAAGCTAAATTATTTGAGCTTGAGCTACAGCAGCAAAATGCTGAAAAACAAACGCAAGAAGACGCTAAATCTGATATAGGTTGGGGTAGCCAAATACGTTCATACGTACTTGATGACGCACGTATTAAAGATTTACGTACAGGCGTTGAAAACCGCAATACCCAATCGGTACTTGACGGTAACTTAGATAAATTTATTGAAGCCAGCCTTAAATCTGGCCTATAACCACCAAGCTAATAAAGAGCTAAAAAATGACTGATAAAATCCAAGACGAAAACAAGTTAATCGCTGAGCGTCGCGGCAAGTTAGACGCGATACGCGAAAATTGCCCAGCCAACGGTCATCCAAACCAATTCCGTCGTGAGCATTACACGGCTGATTTGCAAGCCCAGTTTGGTGATAAGAGCAAAGAAGAATTAGTTGAACTACAAGAAGTTGTGTCTATTGCTGGACGTATTTTAGCAAAGCGTGGACCGTTTTTTGTAATTCAAGACATGAAAGGTCGCGTACAAGCGTATGCATCTAAAGATGTTCAAAAAGACCTTAAAGAAAAATATGGTCAGCTAGACACTGGCGATATTATAGGTGTTAAAGGCGCGCTAAATAAATCGGGCAAAGGCGATTTATACGTAGAAATGACTGAGTATCAATTACTAACTAAGTCACTTCGTCCGTTACCTGAAAAATTCCATGGCTTATCAGATCAAGAAACAAAGTACCGCCAACGTTATGTTGACTTAATTACTAACGAAGCAACGCGCGAAACATTCCGCATTCGCTCACAAGTAGTTGAAGGTATTCGTCGCTTTTTAGCAGACCGTGACTTTATGGAAGTAGAAACACCTATGCTACAGGTTATACCAGGTGGTGCATCTGCGCGTCCGTTTGTAACTCACCATAACGCGCTTGATATCGACATGTACCTACGTATAGCGCCAGAGCTTTACTTAAAGCGCTTAGTGGTAGGTGGTTTTGATCGTGTATTTGAAATTAACCGTAACTTCCGTAACGAAGGGTTATCTACACGTCACAACCCAGAGTTTACAATGATTGAATTTTACCAAGCATACGCTGATTACATCGACCTGATGAACATCACCGAAGATATGCTACGTACTGTTGCAGAAAACGTACTAGGTAGTGCAATTGTAGTTAATACAACTAAAGACGAAAACGGCGAAGTTATCGATTCAGTTGAATACGACTTTGGCCAACCGTTTACACGTTTAAGCATGGCAGATGCTATCTTAAAATATAACCCTGAGTTTGATGCTGCGGTATTTAACGACCCAGAAAACCACTTTGAAGAGTTAAAAGCGTACGCTAAACAAGTGCACGTTAAAATTCCTGAAAACTGTGTTTGGGGTCCAGGTAAGTTTCTTTGTGAAATATTTGAAGAAACAGCAGAGCACATGCTTATTCAACCTACGTTTATTACTGGTTACCCGTGGGAAGTATCACCACTTGCACGCCGTAACGACGAAAACCCATTTGTTACCGACCGTTTTGAGTTTTTTGTTGGCGGTCGTGAACTTGCAAATGGTTTCTCTGAGCTTAACGATGCACAGGATCAAGCTGAGCGCTTTACTCGTCAAGTTGAAGAGAAAGACGCAGGCGATGATGAAGCAATGCACTACGACGAAGACTACATACGCGCACTAGAGTACGGCTTACCGCCAACGGCTGGTGAAGGTATTGGTATTGACCGTTTAGTAATGTTGTTTACTGATTCATCAACAATTAAAGACGTTATTTTGTTCCCGCATATGCGTCCACAAGCTGACTAATCTTTAGTAGAACAAAGTAAGTTAATAAACGCCGCTTAATAGCGGCGTTTTTTTGCTTATAATTAGTGTTTTAATTAATAAGTACTACACTAAAAATTAAAGGTAATTATTAGTGCTGATTAATGTGCAATTCAGCTTCACTAACTTATTGTTATTGGAAGTTTTTAATATTAAAACTAACAGTGCTATAACTTTTTAGTATGATTGTTTTTTAAACATATGTTGTGTTTATACAAAGATTTTAGCTAGAATACGCACGAAATTTACACTGCTGGTATTTAGCAGTTAAATATAGATTCTTAAAGGACTTAGAATAATAGTATGAAAGACAAACGAGTAGATGATTTATCAGAAGAATGCACATCAGAGCAAGAACGAAACGCTTACTACCGTGCTTGTATCGCTGAATTTCAACAATTAGGTTACCAAGAACAGTATTTGGCTCAGTTAACTGATGACTTAGTTCCCGTGCTAGGTGTTAATCCTTCAAATAAAAATACGTAACCCGCTTAAATTTCAAACTAATTACACTTTTAAACCAAGCATATGTGCAATCTGTAACCATATAGTCGTTTTTGGTAGAAAAGTGTTTGACATATTTTCTGAAATCTTTATTATACGCCCCACAAGACGGAGAGGTGTCCGAGTGGCCGAAGGAGCTCCCCTGCTAAGGGAGTATAGAGTTTGTAGCTCTATCGAGGGTTCGAATCCCTCCCTCTCCACCATTTCTTTTAATGGCGTGTTTTGTAAAATTTTAAAGTATGGGTGCATAGCTCAGCTGGATAGAGTACTCGGCTACGAACCGAGCGGTCGGAGGTTCGAATCCTCCTGCGCCCACCANAGCTGGATAGAGTACTCGGCTACGAACCGAGCGGTCGGAGGTTCGAATCCTCCTGCGCCCACCATACTTTAATAACTCGCTTAGAGTCTAAATAAGCAAAAGCTCTACTTAGAGTTAAAATAAGTAAACTATAAAGTGGGTGCATAGCTCAGCTGGATAGAGTACTCGGCTACGAACCGAGCGGTCGGAGGTTCGAATCCTCCTGCGCCCACCACTTTATAGACTCTCACTTAGAGTAAAAACAAGTAATAGTAAAAATGAAAGCGGGTGCATAGCTCAGCTGGATAGAGTACTCGGCTACGAACCGAGCGGTCGGAGGTTCGAATCCTCCTGCGCCCACCACTTTATAGACTCTCACTTAGAGTAAAAACAAGTAATAGTAAAAATGAAAGCGGGTGCATAGCTCAGCTGGATAGAGTACTCGGCTACGAACCGAGCGGTCGGAGGTTCGAATCCTCCTGCGCCCACCACTTTCATGTTTTCATACACTTTTAAGTGTAAGAAAAATAAGCCGATGGAAATCGGTTTTTTTATGCCTGAATTAATACGCTCTGCTTAGAGTTTAAATAAGCAATCTATGAAAGTGGGTGCATAGCTCAGCTGGATAGAGTACTCGGCTACGAACCGAGCGGTCGGAGGTTCGAATCCTCCTGCGCCCACCACTTTCATAAACAAGCCGACATTAAGTCGGTTTTTTTGTGCCTAAAATAAAGTGAAATAAAGTGAAGTGTAGGTTTAGGCGAATTGAGAACCAAGCAGTCGGAGGTTCACTCTTACAAGATACGTCCTGCGCCCACCACTTTCATAAACAAGCCGACATTAAGTCGGTTTTTTGTGCCTGAAATAAAGTGAAGTGTAGGTTTAGGCGAATTGAGAACAAGCAGTCGGAGGTTCACTCTTACAAGATACGTCCTGCGCCCACCACTTTCATAAACAAGCCGACATTAAGTCGGTTTTTTTATGCCTGAAGTGTGAGAAAGTCTTCAGCTATCAGTTAAACCGAACTAAACACCACAGTTAAAATTCCAAGACGCACAGGCAAGCTCACTGACTTCGATGTGATAAATGATAGCTAATCATTTATCAATGAGAGATACAAGACGTAGGGCTTGCTTACGTTAGAAGCGCAGCTTCTGATTTATAATGTTTTAATCACTTCTCTAAAAGCGCAGCGCCTCTTAACCTCTTTGTGAATAACGCCCTTAAAAACTAAAATGCACAAAGAAAAGTGAAAGAGGAGTAAATGAGAAGTCCAAAATCACCATGAGTATTTAAACGCCTTTAAGCTACGATCTACAAATAATACCACCGCCAACTTTTCAATGTAGGCGAAGAGCTTACTCACGTAGAAGTGCCGCTTCTTCTAGCTACGAATCAGACGGTCATAGGTTCACTCTTACAAGATACGTCCTGCGCTTAGCATTTCTATTACTAATTAGGTTAATAGAAAATAAACCGATGAAAGTCGGTTTTTTATTCAAAGTAAACTGTAAAATAAGGCGTAAGTTCGCTTTGAGTTCATAAAATTGAAGGTCTACTGTTTAAAAACTCTAATCCAATACGTTCTAATATCGGCTTGTATTATATCTAACTCGCTTTGGCGTATTTGACTAGTATTCAAAAAAGACCCTATGGATACTGTGAAGCTGTTACATAAAAGTTACAAAATTAACGTTCACACACACATCAAAAGGTCGAACATGCACACAATAAATAAAACAGCATTATCAATAGCCGTTGCATTGGCTTGCTCAATGCCACTTCATGCTCAAGAGGCTTCCACTGAAGAAATACAAACACCAGAGAAAAAAGCTAGCTCGTTAGAAATTATTTCTGTAACAGCAACTAAACGTAAAACTAGACTTATGGAAACCCCAGTTGCCATTACGGCATTGACTGAAGCAGAACTAAGACAAAATGGGGTTAACAGCGTTAAAGATATAGCTAACCTAGTGCCAGGGTTAGATATCTCCACAGCGACGGATCAATCAGCTCCAGTTATTTCTATGCGTGGTGTACGCTCTACTAATATTACCGAGCTTGGCGACCCTGCTGTTGGCGTTCATCTTGATGGTATTTACTCACCAAGAATGCAAGGTGCACTTGCTTTAATGTATGACATTGAACGAGTTGAGGCATTAAGGGGGCCACAAGGCACGCTATTTGGTCGAAACTCTACAGTTGGTAGCATTAATGTTATTTCAGCAAAACCGGAGTTTACTCACTTATACGGCAATGTGAACGTTGAAGCAGGTAAATACAACAGCAAAAATATTGATGGCGTAATTAATATTCCAATTAATGACGAATTTGCAGTACGGTTTTCTGGCAAAGGATTAAAACGAGATTCTTACCTTGAAGGTTACTACGATCCTAACCAATACGACTCAAGACGATTAAGCGACGATATACTCAATGCTCCTGTTATCTCAGAGGATTCTTATCAAGGTATTGGCCAAACAGTCACGCAGCGAGAAAACTGGTGGATTGATGGTGCAGGCACAAATCCAGAGGCGCAAAAAGTTCGCCAATTAACCCCCGCAGAAAAAGACGACTTTTATAACAACGCTAATGAATACTCTTTCAGAATTAGTACGCTTTGGGAGCCGTTAGATGGTGGCTTTTCAAATCATACCGTTTTTCAAAAGTACGTAAATAACAGCAACAATAATCTCGATTTAGTTAATTGCGATAAAATTCGCGGTAGAAGTGAAGAGCTGGGCGGCGATTGCGCAAACTTTTTACCTAGTGACAATACATATCAAGCTGTTGTAAATGTGCCAGGTAAGCTTAATTTAGATATCACCTACCTTAGAAATACCCTTAACTACGATATCAGTGATGAATATTCGCTTGTATGGCTACTTGGGTATGAGGATATGGAACGCTCTTCAGCACAAGATAGCGAAGTCGGCCTCGATCCTTGGGATGGGGCAACGTACTTTTTAGATGGCACTGGTGCTGAATCTTTTTCTACAGAAGTGCAATTACAATCTGACGAATACGGCGATTTTATTTGGATTGTTGGTGCTAACTATTTCCACGAAAAAACCACGACCTTAGGTTATTACGATAACCCAATGGACGATAAAGCCTTTTGGGATCAACCTGATCGCTCTACAGACGCATTCGCTTTGTTTGGCCAAGGTACATACAATTTAACTGAAAAATTACATCTAACACTTGGTTATCGTTTTAGTGATGAAACGAAAGAAGATAAAGGAGGCAAAACATACCGCTGCTCTAATGCCGATGGTTGCGCTGTTGGTTGGTTAAATAGAACAGATCTAAATAACTTACCAGTTGATTACTACGAAGATCCTTCAATTTATGCGTCATACTTTGCAAACGATAATAAAGGAAGTTGGCAGCATCATGACTTTCGTGTTGGTTTAGACTACGACATTTCACCTGAAACGATGGTTTATACCTATCTTGCCAGTGGTTTTAAAGCCGGCGGAATTGGTGATGTATATGAAGTCGTAAATGATAGAACGGGTGACGTAACACGCTTTGAAACTAAGTTCGACCCAGAAGAAGTACTTACATGGGAGCTTGGCGCTAAATCGAGCTTTTTTGATAATTCATTAAACTTAAAAGCCGCGTTTTTCTACACAGATTACACCGACATGCAATACGCATCAGTGGGCTCAATCGGTAACGTAGAGCGCTTATCTGTGGTAGAAGATGAAGATGGCTCTCCCGTTTTAGATAGCAATGGCGAGCCTGTACTTGATTTTCAAAACAAGCCTGTGATTGCTTATTACACACAAAATGTTCCTAGTTCAACAATCAAAGGTATTGAGCTTGAGTTTGATTGGAAGCCATATCCAAGCGGGCGTATCACCGGTTATGTAACCTGGACCGATGCCAAAGTGACGGACGATTGGAATACTAAGTGGGATTACGATGCTGAGTATCTTTTTGATATTTCTTATGAGGAATCAAAAAATCCTGAAAATACACTGCTATCAACCAATCTTAAAGGCAATAACCTAGCGATGACGCCTAAGTTCACGGCAAACATCAGCTACACACATACATTTGATTTAGGTGAATATGGTTTTATCCATAGTTGGCTTAATGCGAGCTGGAAAGATGAATCGTACTCAACAGTATGGAATGTTGATAAACACTTAGATGATATGGACTTTAGCGTGTCGGACGAGGCGACAAAATACATTGACGATAGCCGAGATGCATTTGCAGTCTATAACGCGTCAATTAAATATGAGCCGCAAGGACAAAGCTGGTACGCAGAAGTATTCGTTAATAATGCCTCTGATGAAACTATTCAATATTGGAATAATACTAGCAAAGGAATTCCAAAAGGCAGCTTTGGCATGCCAAGGTATTACGGTGTAAGAGCTGGTTTTTCATTCTAGATAACCTAACCACAATTAAACTTCCCACAGTCAATATACCACTGTGGGAGGTGTACAATTTAAATAAGGATCAATAATGAAAACTAAGCTTATTAGCTCGTTAGTTGCAGGTTGTGTGTTTATCTCACCTTTTACATATGCCAATTATTTTAAAGATAATTTTTCATGGGGTTACGATAATACCATTTGGAATGCGCGAAGTGGCGACAATGGCTCGCCTTTTGGCTGTGAATTTTCCCCTGCAATGATTAACCCAAGCCAACAGGGGATCACGCTTTCATTATCGCAAGGCGCATGTGCCGAGCTGCAAAGTAATAATTTTTATGGCTTTGGCAAAGTGCAAGGCAGTGTTAAGTCAGGAAATACACAAGGCACTGTGTCTTCCATTTTTACTTACACATCGTGGTGGGATTCACCCGGCAGAGCATGGCAAGAGATAGATATTGAGCTTTTACCCTCCCTTGGGAACGTTGTTCATACCAATGTGATTTATCAGCCGCAAGGTGGCACTTATCAAAGCTGGGAAAAGGACATCGACTTAAGTCAGTTTGGGCTTGATTACAGAGAAAACTTATTAACTATTGGCTTTGATTGGTCTAGCAACTCGATTCGTTGGTACTTGTACGACGCTCAAGGAAATGAGCAAACATTAAGAGTGCTCTACAAAGACAATGGCGATGGTCATTTAGCTGAAAATGAAATTCCCGCGTATGCATGGCCGATGGATAATACAAAAATAATGATTAACCAATGGAATGGTGATAACTCAACCGAAGGCTATTACTTCCCAGGTCAATACTATGGCAGTCCGTCGTGGGCCTATTATGATTTTATTGAATATATTCCAAATTAAATCAATCGCTTCATGTTTTTTAAAACGATATTTTTACTCGAAGGTTTTTAATGTTTCAGATCAAAAATTCTAAATTATTACGTTGCCTATTTTCGTTAGTTGCCGCGTTAACATGTCAGTATTCATATAGTGCTGAAAATGTGCAGGTAAAATGGCCGAATGTGAACACTAAGCTCAAACGCGATCCCGCTGTAGAAGCGCAAATTGAACAGCTGCTCGCAAAGATGACCATAGAGCAAAAAGTAGCACAAATGATTCAGCCCGAAATTGGTTACTTAAGTGTTGAGCAAATGCGTAAATATGGGTTTGGTTCATACCTCAATGGTGGTAATACAGCGCCCTATGGCGACAAACGCGCTGATCAGGCCACATGGTTAAAATATGCGGATGAAATGTACCTAGCATCAATGGACTCAACGAAAGACGGTATTGCAATACCGACTATTTGGGGAACCGATGCCATGCATGGGCATAGCAATGTTTATGGCGCTACGTTATTTCCGCACAATATTGGCTTAGGAGCTGCGCATGATGCCGATTTAATTAAACGCATAGGCCAAGCAACAGCGAAAGAAGTGTCAGCCACTGGGATTGAATGGAGTTTTGCTCCTACTGTCGCTGTAGTCAGAGATGATCGCTGGGGCAGAACCTATGAAAGTTACTCAGAAGACCCTGAATTAGTTAGGCTGTATGCGGGTAGTATGGTGACAGGTATTCAAGGTGATATAGGCGCTGACTTTTTAAAAGGCAGTAACCGTATTGCCACCGCAAAACATTTTGTGGGCGATGGTGGCACTGAGCGAGGCGTTGATCGCGGAAATACGCTTATCGATGAAAAAGGATTAAGAGATATTCATAGCGCAGGTTACTTTTCGGCTATTAATGAAGGTGTGCAATCAGTGATGGCATCCTTTAATAGTTGGAATGGCAAACGTGTGCATGGCGATAAACACTTATTAACGGATGTACTTAAAAACCAACTTGGTTTTGATGGGTTTGTAGTCAGTGATTGGAATGCTCACAAGTTTGTAGAAGGCTGCGATTTAGAGCAATGTGCGCAAGCAATTAACGCCGGCGTTGATGTGATTATGGTACCAGAGCATTTTGAAGCGTTTTATCATAATACTGTTAAGCAAGTGAAAGACGGTGTAATAGCCGAATCAAGAATTAACGATGCCGTTAGACGTTTTTTAAGGGCTAAAATCCGCTGGGGTGTTTTTGTTAAAGGAAAGCCATCTTCACGACCTGAATCACAACACTCACAGTGGTTAGGTGCCTCCCAGCATCGTACGTTAGCAAGAGAAGCGGTTCGTAAGTCACTCGTTCTATTAAAAAACAACGAAAACGTGCTGCCAATCAAAGCGAGTAGCCGCATCTTAGTTGCCGGCAAAGGCGCGAATGCAATTAATATGCAAGCGGGTGGCTGGAGTGTTTCTTGGCAGGGCACAGACAATACCAATAGTGACTTTCCTAATGCGACCTCTATTTATGCAGGTTTAAAGTCGCAAGTATTAAAAGCAGGCGGTGAAATAAGCTTAAGTGAGTCTGGTGAATATAAAACCAAGCCAGATGTAGCCATTGTTGTTATTGGTGAAGAGCCTTATGCTGAGTGGTTTGGTGATATAGAAATGCTAGAGTTTCAGGATGAAAGCAAACATGCCCTTGCACTGCTGAAAAAACTTAAGGCAGACAATATTCCGGTAGTTACCGTATTTTTAAGTGGTCGCCCGCTTTGGGTCAGTAAAGAGCTCAATGCATCGGATGCCTTTGTTGCTGCATGGTTACCAGGCTCTGAGGGTGAGGGGGTTGCAGACGTATTATTAACAGATAAAAACGGTAACAGCCAGTTTGATTTTACCGGTAAGTTGAGTTTTTCGTGGCCTAAATACGACAATCAATTCAGCCTTAACTTAGGGGATGTAGATTACGACCCGCTCTTTGCCTACGGCTACGGGCTAACTTATCATGACGCAATAAATATGCCTATTGTGAGTGAAGCAACGAGCCCTAAAAAAATCGTTAAAAGCGATGCACATCCACTGTTTGTAAAAAGTTTAGCTAAAAATGTCACATGGGCGTTGGCCGATACAACAGCAAAGGTTTTAACTAGTGGTTCATCGGCCACCAGTGGCGATAAAAAAAGTTTGTTAATGCAATCGGTTAATTTATCGTATCAAGAGGATGCAAGGCAGTTTAAGTGGCAATCTCAATCCTCAGATGCAACGCTTAGCCTAAGTTACTTAAAACCTACGCTACTCGAACGCAAATTTAAATCAGGTTACCTTGAGCTAAAAATGCGATTAGATAAAGCTCCAGAGCAAGGTGCACAGTTACAAGTAATGTGTAATTTAGATAACTGTTTAAGAAGTATTGATTTTTCATCGTTTGAAAAAACAATGGTAGATAAGCGCTGGCATACTTTATCAATCGCACTCAATTGCGCCGATAGCGAACTGATTGAACAAACCATGTCAGATGTAATTCGTATTTCAGCTCAGCGTTTAAGTTTAGCAGTTGCAGATATCGCGTTGACTGCAAAACCTAATAATGACGCATTATCAATCACGTGCTCAAAATAAATAAGGCAAAGGCAGTTGATAATAAGTAAGCTATTCAACTGCCTTTAAAGTTGGACGTATTAATTTGAATTCCAAAAATCCCAGAAGTCATCTTTTCTGGTTGTTTCAGAGCTGCGGTTGGATTGTGTATGCAATGTTGACCGAGCTAATGATAAAAATACCAAGCGACGAGCCATGGTCGATACACATTCCGCATTTAATTATTGATGTAGCGTGTGGCTTTTTAATCACCTTACTTTTAAGAAGGGCTTATAACTGCTCAAATAGGCAAGGGATTAAAGTTAAAATAGCACTGCATCTGGTGCTGCTGTTAACTGCCACATTCATTTGGACACAAATTAAATGGGCGTCTTTGCAGTGGTTATATGGCAATTGGTGGCTTTCAATGACATGGTTTGACTTTGGTACATGGACGTCTGCATCGTTAACTATGCTCTCAACGTGGACTGCTTTTTATTACGGGATCAAAATATATCTCGACAATTTAGAGCAAACTCAAAAAGCCGCTGAAGCGACACACCTAGCGAAAGAGTCACAGCTAAAAATGCTTCGATATCAGCTTAATCCGCATTTTATGTTTAACAGCATTAATGCTATTTGCACCTTAATCTTAAAAAAAGAAAGTTTGCAGGCAGTTAATATGCTCGAAAAGCTTTGTGATCTACTGCGCCATAGCTTGTATACCGATCCACTTGAAAAAGTAGCGATTAAAGAAGAAATTGCCATATTAAAAACCTACTTAGATATAGAGCAATGTCGATTTGCCGACCGGTTAGAGGTTAATATTAGCGTTGATGAACCATGCAACGATTTATTAATACCTTCTTTATTAATTCAACCATTGGTAGAAAACGCGTTAAAACATGGTATGCGAGCAGATCAAAAAATGGTGATCACAATTAATGTTGAAAAAACAAAATCCGCATTGCTCATTAAAGTTGCAGATACTGGTAAAGGGTTTGACGACAATAAAAAATCTAAAAGGGGCATTGGCTTGGCTAATTGCGAGCAACGCTTAAAATTAATGTATGGAAATAGTCATCGCATTGAAAAAGGCAATGCCAAATCAGGCGGCGCATGGCTTTGTATTTCTCTTCCTATTAATGGTTTGCAATAATGATTCAATTAAAAACATTACTTGTTGATGATGAATACAGCGCTATTGAAGGCTTGCGTATTCGTTTAGAAGCCTTTGCTGAAATTGAAGTGATTGGCAGTGCACAAAGTGTTGATGAAGCTATTAACGTACTTAACAAACATGACGTTGATTTAGTTTTTCTAGATATAGAAATGCCAACAAAATCAGGCTTTGAACTAATTAAACATTTTCAACCAGAAAGCTGCCCAGCGGTTATTTTTGTTACTGCGTTTCACCAGCATGCCGTTAAAGCATTTGAGGTAAGAGCCCTTGACTACTTACTCAAGCCCGTTAAATTAGCTCGCCTATCAGAAGCCATAGAAAGAGTAGTAAAAACAGAGCAACTCCACAGAAAAAACACATTGATTGAAGTACACCAATCGCTGATAGAAAACGAGCATCAAGAATTAGAAAGCTCAAAAAACTCAGAGTATAAATTTGAAGCCGAAAACTTGGTCATCCAAGATGCTAAAAACCCAATTCAAATAATTCCGTTTAAAGATATTTTATGGATTGATGCCGCAGGCGATTATATGTGTGTTCATACACTGGCTGAAACCCATGTAATGCGAGCGCGTTTAAAAGATCTTGAAAAAAATACCCTGCCAGAAGACTTCTTACGCATACATAAATCAACGATTGTTAATTTAAGCCACATTAAACAGCTCAACCCATTACGTAATTCTGAATATATGGCGGTGTTAGATAACGAAAAAACACTCAAGGTAAGTAGAACGTACAGTAAAAACTTAAAGAGCTTAATAAAACAATAACGGTGGTTTTTTAGTTACACCATCGTCAACATTATCAATGTGGACGTAGTGCTTACTCACGTTAGAAACACAGTTTCTCATTGCTAAAACCTAAAACCTAAAACCTGCGCGAGGTAAACTCCCGCCTACAATATAAAAATTGCGCTTGCAAAAGGCTCGGTGTTTTATTTTTATTACCTGACCGCTGACCGCTGACCGCTGACCGCTGACCGCTGACCGCTGACCGCTGACCGCTGACCGCTGACCGCTGACCGCTGACCGCTGACCGCTGACCGCTGACCGCTGACCGCTGACCGCTGACCGCTGACCGCTAATTCTTAAAACCTGAGCTGCTCTTTAAACTTAGCTATGTTATTTTAAACGCCTTGTTTAAAAGGATATTGCAGTATGTTTAAAACCCTATTTATTACTTTATTTTTTATTTTTAGCGCCATTTTTATTGCAAGCGTGCACGCCCACGAAGTTAATAACTCACTTGTAGTAGGTGCGCAACAATATGCTAAATATTTACCGCAGTTAAAAAATAAACGTGTAGGGCTAGTCGTTAATCAAACATCAATGGTGGGGCAAACTCACTTAGTAGATGCGCTGCTGACTAAAAATATTAATATAACTAAAATTTTTGCACCTGAGCATGGCTTTCGTGGCGATCACGATGCGGGCACCCATGTGAAAAATGCCGTTGATGGTAAAACAGGTATTCCACTTATTTCTATTTACGGTAAAAATAAAAAACCAAGCCAAGCTGCTTTAGCCGATGTTGATGTGATTATTTTTGACATTCAAGATGTGGGAGTGCGTTTTTATACCTACATAAGCTCTATGCACTACATGATGGAAGCCGCTGCAGAGCAGGGGATAGAATTTTTAGTGCTCGACAGGCCCAACCCAAATATTGCCTACGTTGATGGGCCAATATTAGAGCCAGAATTTAAATCGTTTGTAGGAATGCACCCAATTCCTGTTTTACACGGCATGACCGTTGGCGAACTTGCCAAAATGATCAAGGGCGAGGGCTGGATCAATAAAGCGCCCGATTTAAAATTAACGGTGATCCCTGTTGATCATTACACTCGCAAAAGTACATACAGCTTGCCTGTAAAACCCAGCCCTAACTTACCTAACGATCAAGCCATTGCGCTTTACCCATCACTTTGCTTTTTTGAGGCAACGCCTATTAGCATTGGTAGAGGCACCGACTTTGCATTTCAAGTAATTGGCTATTCGCCAGTAGCATTAGGTGATTTTAATTTTACACCGCGCGCAATTAAAGGCGCTGCTTTAAACCCTAAATTTAAAAACCAAACCGTGCAAGGGCTCGATTTAAGACAAGCAAATATTACAGGTTTAAATTTAACTTACTTAATAAATGCGTACACGGAGCTTAGTAAAAATAACATCTCGTTTTTTGAGCGTGCTGACTTTATGGATAAGCTAGCGGGTACTAATAAATTGCGCTTAGCTATTGAAGCAGGGCAATCAGAAGCGCAAATAAAACAAAGCTGGCAGGCGGGACTTGCACAATTTAAAGCGCAAAGAGCGCCTTACTTGTTATATAAATAAGGGCTAAGCATGTTTATTGCTTTAAAAAATCAAAGGTATGGTTATATCAAACAAGCATTTATAGTGGCATTGAGCTTTATTATTGTGGGTTGTAGTACACCACCTGAGCCTATTAGCTCGGTGCTACCACTTACAAAAAGCCAGCTTGTAGAGCTGCCTAATGCACAAGTGGTTGTAACGTTTCCTGAGGTAAATCCAAGTAGCCGGTTTTATGTAAATAACCGAGGAACGTTTAAAGCTTACAAAGGGCGCGGGCAATTATTAATACAAAACCACAACGCACAAAGCGCCGATATTTACATTAATAATAAAAAGCTCGACGTTAACCAACTAAGCGCCAACACCTTATACAATTACAGTTTGGCAAAAAATACTCACAACGGTGTTAATACCTTTAAAGTTGAAAATATTCTCCCTGCTGGCGCAAGTTTAACGCTGCGTTTTGCATTTCCTACTTTAAGCGATGAACCAAAAAAGCATATAGATTTCAATGAAGTAGACACATTAATTGAACGCGATGTAAAAGCAGGTTTTCCTGGGGCTGTATTGGCCGTTATTAAAAATGGTGAGCTAATAAAGTTAACCGCCTATGGCGATGCAAAGCAATATCAGCAAAGTGATTTAATGCTACTTCGCCCAGAGCCCATGCAAACTAATACTTTGTTTGATCTTGCCTCAAACACCAAAATATTTGCCACAAACTTTGCACTTATGAAATTAGTAAGCGAAGGGTTATTAAATATTAATAAATCCGTACAAAGCTACCTAAGCGAATATAAAGGTGAAGGGCGAGCAAAGCGCACAGTAAAAGACTTACTCACACACAGCGCCGGATACCCGCCAGTATTTGACTTTCATCGTAAAGATGGCAGCTACGGCGACGCGTTTTATTCGCAAAACAGTAAAACCACCAAACAGCTATTACTTACCAGCGTGCCTTTTAGTAGTAAATCATCTGGGCAGCATGTTTACTCAGATATTGATTACATGATTTTAGGCGTACTCATTGAGCGCATAACTGGGCAGCCCCTTGACGAATACCTAGAGCAGCAAGTGTACGCGCCATTAAAATTAACTAACACGTTATTTAATCCACTTAAAAAAGGCTTTAAGCCGCAGCAATTTGCAGCCACTGAGCTTAGCGGCAACACACGAGACGGGCGTATTAAGTTTGATAATGTTCGCACCAGTGTTTTACAAGGCCAAGTGCATGATGAGCGCGCTTACTATTCTCTTGATGGCGTAGCAGGGCATGCAGGATTATTTAGTAATGCTCATGACTTAGCGGTGCTTTGCCAGCTATTACTAAATAATGGTGGCTACGGCGACCAACAATTATTTAGTGCAAGCGCCTTAGCGCAATTTTTAACGCCGCAACCAAGCGATGAGACCTACGGGCTTGGCTTTAGACTTGCTGGTAACAACCAAGCAAGGCGCTGGCACTTTGGCCCTTATGCAAGCGCGCAGGCTTATGGCCACACAGGTTGGACGGGTACAGTGACCGTAATTGACCCCGCTTACGACTTGGCTATTGTTTTACTTACCAATGCTCGCCACAGTGCAATTAAAGGCTCGCAAAAACGTTACGAATTTACAGGTAAACAATTTGAAACCGCGCAGTACGGATCGGTAGTGTCGCTTATTTATGAAGCGCTACTAAATCAATAAGCTATCGTATAGGTTAAAACGTACTAACAGCATTACTCTAAGTGATTTATTTACAGGTGACTTGAGTAAGGCAATCCATTAAGCTAAGCGGTTTACAAATCTAAGCCAGTTTATGCTGCTAGGCTTAACAAATAAGCGATAAAACGCGTACAAAGCGAGAGTGGCTCGCTAATAATTAAGGTTAACTTTTTATGCATTGGTATTCTATTTTACCGCCGCTAATTGCGATTGCTATCGTGTTTTGGCGAAAAGAAGTGATTATGGCGCTACTTGTTGCTGTTGCTTCTTCTGAGTTTTTACTTGCCTTTCAGGGCGAAGGTAATAGCTTGTTTGACACTTTTTTAAATACCATTGAACGTATTATTTCGGTTGCCAGCTCGCCAGGTAATACACGCATATTAATATTTAGTATTTTAATTGGTGCACTGCTTGCCTACATTCGCGAATCTGGCGGCGTTGCAGCAACTGTTAATATGCTAATGAACAAAGGAATTGCAAAAAGTAAGCGCCAAGTGGGCTTTTTAACCATGTTTACCGGCATTGCAGTGTTTATAGAATCTAACTTGAGCGTACTTACCTCGGGTATTTTATCGCGTGGCTTATTCGACAAATTTAAAATGAGCCGAGCGCGTCTAGCGTACATTATTGATAGCACCAGTGCGCCAGTGTGTATTTTAATACTACTCAATGGCTGGGGTGCGTTTGTACTTGGTTTGTTAGGTAACTACGAGCTAGGTGAGTCGGCTGTATCGGTGTTATGGGGCAGCGTAGGGTATAACTTTTACGCCATAATTACCCTTGCCATTGTTTTTTACACCATCGCGTTTGATAAAGTGCATGGCCCAATGAAAGAAGCCGAAGAAAAACTAGAGCTTCAAACAACTGACTTAAAAGAAGAAGTAAAAGGCTCTAAAGCGCGTTACATGTTAATCCCGCTTATTACGCTTATTACCAGCATGGTTGGCTTTATGTACTACACCGGTAATGGTGTATTAGCCGAGGGCAGCGGCTCTAAATCAGTATTATATGCAACGGTTTTAGCCATTGTTGTCGCTTACTTTTTAATGATTGGCTCACGTAAATTTACCCATCATCAATTAGTTGATACCGGCTTTAAAGGTATGGGCGAATTAATGCCACTGGTCGCCATTGTACTGCTTTCGCTTACACTTGGCGCAAGCTTAAAAGAGTTGGGTACTGGTGTATTTGTAGCGTCACTTGTTGGCGACTATTTACCTATTTACTTAATAGTACCGGTGCTGTTTTTAACCGGCGCAGTTATGTCGTTTACTACGGGTACATCGTGGGGCACGTTTGCTATATTAATCCCAATTGGTGTGCCACTTATTCAAGCGCTAGGTTTACCACCGTCGCTTGTGGTAGGTGCTATTTTGGGTGGTGGTATATTTGGCGATCATTGCTCGCCTATATCCGACACCAGCGCTGTATCGGCTATTGCATCGGGGTGTGACTTACTCACCCACGTTAAAACGCAGCTACCATATGCCTTATTTGGTGGCGGCCTTACGTTTTTAGCGTACTTAATAACAAGTATTATTGTTTTATAAAATACAATTACTTAAATAGTCAAAAGCCTGCTTATTGCAGGCTTTTTTGTTTTTAAATTAAGACCGAGGCTAGTAATACCAAACTTAACGACGCTCTAGCTATTAAATAAACTATTTAAATATAGACTGAAGTACCCGTATTTATATTTTTTAGGTTATTGTATAGCATGAGCTTTAAGCTTTTTGGTAGCTATAAATTCTTACTTTTTAACTCATATAAGGCTGTAAACCCACACTATGTTTGTAATTGATAATATCATTCTCGTTAGTGCCATTTTAATTTTACTTGGAGTGATCTCGAGCAAGTTATCTGCACGCGTTGGCTTACCAGTGCTGGTGCTATTTTTACTTGTAGGTATGCTCGCAGGTGAAGATGGTATTGCAGGTATTTCATTCGACAACGCAGAGGCCGCACATGCTCTGGGTACTCTAGCGCTTGCTATTATTCTATTTGATGGTGGCTTACAAACGCCCACCAGTTCAATTAAACAAGTGTGGAAACCCGCGTCTGCTTTAGCAACCATCGGTGTGTTATTTACCGCTGTAATTACAGGCCTTGTGGCCACTTATATTTTAGACCTACCCATATTACAAGGTGTATTACTGGGCGCCATTGTTGGTTCTACAGATGCTGCAGCCGTGTTTGCACTTTTACGAAGTGCGGGTATTCACTTGAATAAAAAGCTTAAATCGACCCTTGAAATAGAAAGCGCCTCGAACGATCCAATGGCTATTTTTCTAACGGTTGGTTTGCTCGAAATGCTCGTTAATGACATGCCAGTAGGGCTGGGTTTACTACAGTTATTTGCTCAACAAATGGGTGTTGGCGCTATTTGTGGTCTTTTAATTGGTAAAATATCGGTTTGGTTTATTAATCGAATTAAACTAAATGCATCGGGTTTGTATTTAGTAATGGTAACCGCATTTGGACTGCTTTCATTTGGCCTTTCTGCAACGCTCGGCGGCAGTGGATTTTTAGCTGTTTTTATAACGGGTGTTATTTTAGGGAACAGTAAATTTGTATATAAACGCGGTATTTTTCTGTTTCATGACGGCTTAGCATGGCTTGGGCAAATAACCATGTTTGTTGTATTAGGCCTCCTTATTAATCCGTCGTCATTGGTTGATGTATGGTTAGAAGGACTGCTTATTGCACTGGCACTCATTTTTGTTGCTCGCCCATTAGCGGTAGCGCCTATTTTAAAACTGTTTGGCTTTAATAATCGCGAAACCTTGTTTGTATCTTGGGTTGGCCTTAGAGGCTCAGTACCCATTATTTTAGCTATATTCCCATTACTATTTGGCCTTTCAGGGGCAGAACTTATTTTTAACGTTGTTTTTTTCGTGGTGTTAATTTCAGCCACGTTACAGGGCTCAACAATGCCGTGGATGGCTAAAAAACTAAACTTAGTAGAGCCGCCACCTGATTTGGCTGCTGCAACACTCGAAATCACAGCACTAAACGATATTGATATAGAAATTGTAGAATACACTTTAAGTGACGTTTCTCGGGTTTCTGGGCGCAACTTGTCACATGCTGCACTTCCTGAGAGTGTGGTTGTTGCTATGATTACACGGGGTCCGTCAATCATACCGCCTCGAGGCTCAACTAAGTTAAAACCAAACGATCATTTATTTGTTGTTTTAAAACCAGATAACAGACCTTTTGTTGATTTAGTTTTTACAGCAACTGATAAAACAAACCATCAAGATAGCCACTTAGCGCACAACGAACTTAAAGTGAAAGGGGTAACGTTGGTAGGCGATATATTTTACTCTTACCATATGCACATAGACGCCCCAGAGGGCATAAGTTTGGAAGAAGTAATTAACCAAAAGCTTTCAGGAGAAGTCAGTAAAAGCGATATTGTTGTTATTGGTAATGTGCAAATACGCGTTATAACAATGGTGCATACACGCATAGTTACCATTGGCTTAAAGTACTTAAATAATCCAGAAAAGCGACTTTTAAAGCAGTAATCATTAACAGTGATTTGTTTAGCTGTACTAGCTCAGACTTGATCTGACAGTTACCCATTTTTCTAATGGTGACTGTTAGATTTGAGCTAATACAATCTATATCAAAGATGAATACAACAAAATTACTAAAGAGCAATATCGTGATTTTATAGAGCTTTCCTCACTATTAGATTACATGGGCGATAGTTAACTATCTCTGTGCAGCGCGTAGCGCCTCTGTGTTCTCGGTGGTAATATTTATCTAAATTACCACCAACCTTAACTGAGCCAAACCAACCTAAGCCCCACACTGCCTAACCCCATTACCCGCATGTTTAAGCGCAATAATTTGCCCTTTGCTGTTATGCGCCATGGCGAGCATATCACCGGTATTTATATCGCTTTCAACCGCGTGTTTACCCTTTAAATCACTCAACAGTGAATGCTTAATTTGCACTAGCACCTCGTCATTACAGCTGGCTATGTACCAGTCGTTATCTACCTTCACTAGAGTGCCGTATTCTATGTGGCGTTGTTGGTGGCGGCGTAAATCGTTAGCTAATTGACTATCGAGCGCGTGTTTTTGCTCTGTAATAGAGCTTGCGTAGCTACCAGCTTGGTTTATTTCGTGTGTTTTAATAATTGAATAGTCGTGAATGTCTATAGTGTTAAGTGCGGTGTTATGTACGGTTTTAGGCGTGGTATTTATGCTGTTGTTATTATCAAACACAATAAAAGCAAATACACTCAGAGCGCAGGCAAGGCTGTTTAGCTGCAGCGTAAAGCCGAACTTTTTAGGCTTTGTGTGCGTGGCCTTTTTAACTAGCGCTTTTTGCTGAGTGCTTGTAAGTGTTGTGCGCGCTTTTCGCTCTTTGTAATGTTGTGTGAGCTTTTGATCAAACGGCTCATCAGGCTTGTTCATTGTTTGCTCCTAATAAACGTTTAAGGTTTTGCTTGGCATAGCGCAGCCTTGTTTTAATGGTCTCGAGGCTGCTTTGCGTTATAAGTTCTATGTCGGTGAGCGAAAAGCCTTCTTGTTGTAATGTTATGGCTTCACGCTGTACAAAGCTGAGTTGTTTTAGCGCGGCGTCGAACGCGTCATAACTAATATTTGAGCTGCCTATATGCGAGTCTCCACTAGTTAAGTCACCACTATTTAAATCGCTTTCGCTTTTATCATTTTGTGCTGCTAAATGCGTGTTTTCGTCAAGCTCTACAAAGTGCTGTTGCCTGCGGTATTCGTCAATGAGTGTGTTGCGGGCAAGTTTAAATAACCACGCTTTGGGTGTGGTTTGGGATTGGTAAAGGTGGCGTTTTTCGATTACTTTTAGCCATGTTTGTTGGCTTACGTCGTATGCTAAATGCGTATTAGATTGCGTAACAAGGTAGTGGTATAAGTCGTTACTGTAGAGGGCAATAAGCTGCTCTAAGTAACGATTGTCGCCACTTTTTGCGTAACTTGCCATGCAGTCCTTGCTTGGCGTTTCAAATAACCATGACTTAATACTTAGTAGCATAGGCTCATCGCTTTTATTGTTGTAATTTAAAATCGAGCTGTACAGTTTGACCTGTTTGTAATTGTGCCACACCTTCAATTACTTTGGGGCGATATTTCCAGCGTTTAATAGCTCTTATTGCTTCGCGGTCAAAGGTGCGTTTTGGCTCGGCGTTAATAACTACCGGGTCGATTACTTCACCCGTTGGCGAAATACTAAAGCTTAGTTGTACCCAACCTTCAATACCATCGCGCGCGGCTGTAGTTGGGTATTTAGGGTTTATGCGCACTATGGGTGTTGCATCCCCTGTAGGGCGATTAATGGTATTGTTAATGTCGCCACCAAAATCGTCAATTGTAACTGGCGTAAGGTCGCTAATTGCCAACACAGGATCGGCTGATGCATCAAGCGGTGGAGCTTTTTGCGGCACTTTAGGCATTGGCGGTGGCGGCTGTATTTTTTGTATATGCCTGACTTTTGAATCCTCAGGTGCCTGAAAAATCTCTACTATAATATCGCCCCCTGGTTTAACCGGTGCGCGTTGCTCGCCACTTATTAAATATTGCATAAACGCAAAAGCTGCAAAGGTCATTGCGGCGCCGCCAATAACGGCGCTCGATGTTTTAATAAATACTGGGTTGTTAGGTGCTTCAAGTGTGTGCATAAGCCGCTCCAAATTTTATTGACCACTACTATTAGGGTGTTTTCAAAGCTATAACGGGTGGCAAATCAAAAAGGGGTGAAATAATTTTATAAAAAATGTGGGGTTTAGTTACAATAGCCATTCGCATTCTTTTACTTATTAACTTTTTAGGCTGTTATGCAACTCATTGAAATAAATAAAGCGCGTTACCGTAAACATTTAAACCGTGTTATTGCAGGATGTGGTATTGGTTTGGCTGTAGGCAGCTTGGCTATATCGCAAACGCTGATTGCTTTATTTCCTGATGAAAGTGGCAGCCACTTTCATTGGAACTTAATAGGCGTTGCTATTACAAGCGTTGGGCTTGCGTGGTTACTTAATAAATACCGTACACATAGCTTTATGACTGAAGTTGTTTATGTGTGGGAGCTTAAAAAAGCACTTAATAAAATAACCCGTAAAATGGCTAAGTTAAAAGCCGCTGGCCGTGAAGGTAATGCTGATGCGTTATTAGCGATTCATTATAGCTACGCGGGCTCTCGGTTATTGTGGCAGCTAGACGATAACCTAATCACCATGGACGATTTAGCCATTAAACAAGCTGAGCTTGAATCTGTTGCAGCGCAACATAACGTAACGCTTAATGTTGAAGATTACGATGAAAGCATTTTAAAACAGTTTTAAAGCTTAGGTTTTTAAATTAGTTGGAGGAGCCTTAATGAAAAAAGTACTCATAGTGTGTTTAGGTAATATTTGCCGCTCGCCAACCGCAGAGGCGGTATTAAAAGCCCGCGCTAAAAAGCTAGGCGTTAACGTTAACGTTGATTCGGCAGGCACTATTGGTTATCACGAAGGTAAAACGCCTGATGGTCGCTCAATGGCAGCAGGGGAGAAGCGCGGTTACAGCTTTAAAGGTATTTATTCACGTAAAGTGCGTACAAGTGACTTTACTGAGTTCGATTTAATTTTAGCGGCCGATACGCAAAACTTAGCTGATTTAAAAGCCCAGTGCCCTGAGCATCTACAGTACAAATTAGCGCTGTTTTTAGAATATGGCGAGCAAGCCCAAAGCGCTATTCCCGATCCCTATTACGGCGGCGATGGTGGCTTTGAAAATGTGCTCGATTTAATAGAAGCGGCTAGCGATAAAATACTCGCTAAAATTTAGGACTAATTTATAAAGTTAAAAAGCGCCAAATGGCGCTTTTATATTTTAGCTTAGCGGTTAATTTTAAAGTCGAGTTGTACCTGAGAAATAGCGCTAACAGGTTTGCCATTTTC
The DNA here is from genome assembly GCF_015864495.1 of Pseudoalteromonas sp. SWYJZ98. Lineage (NCBI taxonomy): Bacteria > Pseudomonadati > Pseudomonadota > Gammaproteobacteria > Alteromonadales > Pseudoalteromonadaceae > Pseudoalteromonas > Pseudoalteromonas sp. SWYJZ98. The sequence goes on from NZ_JADYXA010000009.1 coordinate 78,904, forward strand.
AAACTTTGGCGCGTAACGCCATTGCTCAAGCGCTGCTTTGGCTGATTTTTCAAATGCTCTACCGCCTTCTGAGCTAAGTACTTTTGGGTTTTTTACAAAGCCAGCTGCGTCTACCTCAAACTCCATAACAACGCTACCATCGGTACTAGATCTGGCTTTGTTAACTGGGTATTTAGGATTAACACGGTAAAGTGGTGTTTGCTCTTGCGATTCTTTCCATGGCACCATTTTAGCAATGGCTAGACAGTGTTTAGTTGCTTCTTCGCTTTTACCTTGTTTTTCGTACAGGCCAATAAGCTTAGAGTGAGCGCTTAGCTCTGCGCTGTGATCAAAGTTTAAGTTAGTATCGAATACAGTAACTATACGGTTTAGCCTTTCAATCGCTTGATTGTATTTTTTACGACCTTCTGCGAATGAGGCCATTAAAAAATCGGCTTTTATGCGCTCTAGTGAGTTTTCGGGTAAGTTTTCTTGGTAGTACTCGTCGGCTTCTTCTAGGTAGTTTTTAGCTTCTCGATATTTTTTAGAGCTATGCTTTCTAGCCAGTAGCGTTGCCGCTTCTAATTTCATATCGGCTACAAACTTAGGGTTATTTTGTGTTTTAGCTATTTCGATTACTTGTTCTAAAAGGTTAGCGGCTTGATATGCTGATGTTGTGTAGTTAGCTTTTCCGAGCAGTGCATCAACTGTTTCTATTGATTGTTTGCCGTGGTTTGCAGCTAAAATAGTATGGGCTTCGTTATAAAGGGTATAACGCTGCTCATTTAGCTCATCGGCGAAGCCTTTAATGGCTTTAGCGTAGTTAATAGCTAAGTTAGCGGTGTTATCTGAGCTTTTGCCATAAACAGTTTTACCCGATGTGTAAGCAAGCTTAGCAGTTTGTTGTACGTTTTTATTTGCTTTAACTGCTGCTAAATAGCTTTGGTATGCTTGGTTAAATACCGCTTGAGGATCGCTTGCTTGGCTTGCAAGTGCTGTAGTACTTAAAGTTGTTGCGCACAAAGCAGATAAACTTAAGCCTATAAATAAAGCGAGTTGTTGACGTTTCATAATAATCCCTATCGTTGTTTAAAATACAAAATACCAAACGCGTCTGTAGGTGTCACTGATTAAGGTAAATCAACGTAAATAACATTGGCTGTTATTTGTATTAATTTATTGCTTAACAATCATTGAAAATAACGCCTGTCGTCGCCATATATTTGCCATAAACAGTCTTGTACTACGGTGTATTCATCCTATCTTGTGATATTATCACTTTATTGTCGTGTCGTAGTTATTTAAATATTTGGATTTGTCGTGGCGCAAGTAAGAGCAAGAGTCCAGCTTAATGTTGGCAGAAATAGTGATATCCCTGCAGAAATAATCTCATTTACTGATTTAAATGATGGTAAAGAACATATTGCTATGGTGTTTAACAACGCTGATACAAAGCAAGATGTACCGCTTATTCGTATGCATTCAGAATGCTTAACGGGCGATGTATTTTACTCATCGCGTTGTGATTGTGGTGAGCAACTAAATGAATGTATTGAAATGATGCACCAGCAAGGCGGTATTTTATTATATTTACGCCAAGAAGGCCGTGGCATTGGTTTATACAACAAAATTGATGCTTACGTATTGCAATCGCAAGGTATGAACACCTACGAAGCCAATAATCATTTAGGCTTTGCTGATGATTTACGTGACTTTTCGGATGCGGTATTAATGCTCAATGCGCTTAATTTAAGCCACGTTAAATTAATGACCAATAATCCTAAAAAGCTTAACGCATTAAAAGATGCCGGTATTAATGTTGACTCGGTTGTGGGCACACATGCGCACATTAAAGCGGGTGTTGCTGGTAATAAATCGTACCTAGAAACAAAAATTAAGCATGGCGCGCATATGTTAGATATTAAGAAAATTAAAAAACCTTAATCATTTAATTACGTTTCGTCTATTAATACCCCCTCACGCCAAGTTATACTTGGCGTGTTTCGTTTTAAATTAAGAGCAAGTATGTCTACACAATTACGAATTTTTAAAGCCGATGCAGGGCTAAAGTGGTTAAAAGCCGGATGGCTTATTTTTAAAACCCAGCCAGCAACCTTTATTTTTATGCATTTATTTATTGGCATTGTAGGGCTGCTATCTTTATTTTTACCGCTGCTGCAAGTTGTGGCAGCGCTAGCTACGCCATTTTTAACCGCAGGGTTTTACCAAGCGGTGCTTAGTAAGCAGCAGGGCGGAAAAATTATGCTAGCCGATATTCTCAAGCCATTTACGGCTAAGGGAAATCGTTTAGGGTTATTACGTTTGGCGCTTTACCAAATGGGTGCGGGCATTTTAATGGCGTTACTTGCTAATGGCTTATTTGCCGATGCAGTGGCTGTTATGAGCCAGCCAGGACTTGATCCAAACGTAGCGCTAGAACAAATGCTTGAGAGTATTTCGGGCGCGAATGTAATTTTATTTTTTATGGCAATGCTAATTTATTTAACGGCATTTGCGTACGCTGTGCCACTTGTTTATTTTAGTAAAGAAACACGCATTTTAACGGCGCTTAAAAAATCGTTAATGGTGTTTTATCATAACATTTTGCCACTTGGCGTTTTTGGCCTTATTTGCGCATTATTTATGGCGCTTTCGATGTTCTTATCGTTCTTACCACTGTTGATTTTAATGCCGATTTGCTACATTAGCTTTTTTGTATCTTATCAAGCCATTTTTATGCCTGTTGTACCATTAAGTGACGACATTAATGTTAAGCCACTTAGCAGTGAAACAAGCGGACGTTTTGACGCTTAATGGATGATAAATTAAAGCAAAAACTAAAAAACTATGTACTTTGGTTACTAGGGCGCCAAGAATATTCGCGTCGTGAGTTAACGCTCAAATTACAGCAAAAAGAAGCGACAGAAGAGTTTATTGAAACGCTGCTTGATTGGTGCGAAAAGCACAATTTTATTAACGAGCAGCGATACTGTGAAGGCTTTGTAAGAAAACACATATTTAAATGCCACGGGCTTAAGCGAATACAAAGCGAAGCTATGGGCAAAGGGATTGATCGTTCGCTACTTGAAATGGTAGTTGAAGAGCTTGAAATAGATTGGTTTGAGCTTGCGCAGGATGCGTACAATAAAAAATATTCGAATACACCGCCAGACCTCGATTACAAAGATAAAGCTAAGCGCGTGCGCTACTTAATGTATCGGGGTTTTAGCTACGATGAAATTAATTTTGCAATGCAAGCACAGTAAATACAGGTGAGACTTTCAAATGCAGCACATGACTACCGCACAAATTAGGCAACAGTTTTTAGACTTTTTTGCCAGCAAGCAACATCAAATAGTACCTTCTAGCTCGCTTATACCGGGTAACGATGCCACGTTGTTATTTAATAATGCCGGCATGGTGCAATTTAAAGATGTATTTTTAGGCGCAGAAAGCCGCCCTTATACACGTGCGACAAGTTCGCAGCGCTGTGTACGTGCTGGCGGTAAGCATAACGATTTAGAAAACGTAGGCTACACTGCTCGCCACCATACATTTTTTGAAATGTTAGGTAATTTCAGCTTTGGTGATTACTTTAAGCAAGATGCAATTAAATTTGCGTGGGAGTTTTTAACTGAGGTTGTAAAACTACCAAAAGAAAAGCTGTTAGTAACTATTTACCATGATGACGAAGAAGCCTTTGGCTACTGGGCTAACGATATAGGCTTACCTGAAGATCGTATTATTCGTATTGCAACTAGCGATAACTTTTGGTCTATGGGTGATACCGGTCCTTGTGGTCCATGTTCTGAAATATTTTATGATCACGGCGAGCATATTTGGGGCGGTCCTCCGGGCACACCTGAAGAAGATGGTGACCGTTTCATTGAAATTTGGAACTTAGTATTTATGCAATACAACCGTCAAAGCGACGGGACTATGGAGCCACTTCCTAAGCAATCTGTTGATACAGGTATGGGCCTTGAGCGTATTTCAGCTATTTTACAAGGTGTGCATTCAAACTACGAAATCGACTTATTCCAAGGCTTAATTGCGGCCGCTGCAAGCGTTACCAATGCACAAGATATGGATGATAAATCACTTCGCGTAGTGGCGGATCATATTCGTTCGTGTGCATTTTTAATTTCAGATGGGGTTATGCCTTCAAATGAAGGCCGTGGTTATGTATTACGCCGTATTATTCGTCGTGCTGTGCGCCACGGTAACAAGTTAGGTGCTAAAGGCGCGTTTTTCTATAAATTGGTTGCTGCACTTATTGAGCAAATGGGTCAAGCGTACCCAGAACTTGCTAAGCAACAAGAAATTATTGAAAAAGTACTGCGTATTGAAGAAGAGCAGTTTGGTAAAACGCTTGAGCGTGGTTTAGCTATTTTAGAAGAAAGCTTGAGTGATTTAACCGGGGATGTGATCCCAGGTGACTTAGTATTTAAACTTTACGATACCTATGGTTTCCCTGCCGATTTAACAGCCGATGTAGCGCGTGAGCGCCAAATGACCATTGACCATCAAGGTTTTGAAGCATGTATGGCAGTGCAACGTAAAACAGCACAGCAAGCAGGCAAATTTGGTGCAGATTATAATGAGCAATTAAAATCAGATAAGCACACTGATTTTAAAGGCTATGATAGTAATCATTACCGTGGCACTGTGGTAGAAATTTTTGCCGGTGGCGAATCGGTATCGTTACTTGAAGATGGTCAACAAGGTATTATTGTTTTAGACCGTACTCCGTTTTACGCTGAATCAGGCGGCCAAATTGGTGATAGCGGAACAATTACTGTTGCCGGTGGTGAGTTTAATGTAACGAATACCACTAAATTGGGTAATGCTTTTGCTCATCATGGAACAGTTCAAGGACGTATTGGCGTTAACGATAAAGTGGATGCGACTATTGACGATGCGCGCCGTGACAGTATTAAGAAAAACCACACCGCTACGCATATTTTGCATGAAGCACTGCGTCAGCTTTTAGGTGAGCACGTATCGCAAAAAGGCTCACTTGTGCAGCCAGATCGTCTGCGTTTTGACTTCTCACATTTTGAAGCGGTGACCAAACAAGAACTGCGCGAAATTGAACGCGTAGTGAATGACGAAATTCGTCGTAACTTTGCTCTTAACACTGAGCTAATGGCAATTGATGATGCTAAAGCCAAAGGTGCAATGGCACTGTTTGGCGAAAAGTACGATGACGAAGTACGCGTTGTGACTATTGGTGATTACTCAATCGAGCTTTGTGGTGGTACACACGTAGAGCGTACGGGTGACATTGGTTTATTCAAAATTGTATCTGAAAGCGGTATTGCTGCTGGTGTTCGCCGTATTGAAGCGGTAACAGGTGCAGAGGCAATTGCTTATGTAAGCGAGCAAGAGCAACAATTACATGATGTAGCTGCTTTAGTTAAAGGCGATAGCGCATCGGTACTTGAAAAAGTTACTGCGTTACTTGAAAAGTCTAAAGGTCTTGAAAAGCAAATTGCGCAACTTAACGATAAGTTAGCAAGTGCAGCTGGCGCGTCTTTACTTGACTCGATTGTTGAAATTAACGGCGTTAAGCTACTTGTAGCAAACGTTGAAGGTACTGAATCTAAAGCGCTTCGCGGTATGGTTGATGACCTTAAAAACAAAATTGGCTCAGGTGTTATTGCACTGGGTGTTGCCAGTGGCGACAAAGTAAGCCTAATTGCTGGTGTTACTAAAGACTTAACAGGCAAAGTAAAAGCCGGTGAGTTAGTTAACCACATGGCAGGCCAAGTAGGTGGTAAAGGTGGCGGTCGTCCAGATATGGCACAAGCTGGTGGTAGTGAGCCACAAAACCTTGCTGCTGCACTAGATAGCGTTACAGCTTGGTTAACTGAGCGTACTTAAGCCTAAGTGGCGCTTATTGTTCAAAAATTCGGTGGCACTTCGGTCGGCTCAATAGAGCGAATTGAAGCAGTCGCCGACCTTGTTGTAAAAACCAGACAACAAGGACATCAAGTGGTTGTGGTGCTCTCGGCTATGTCGGGAGAAACCAACCGCTTAATTAATCTCGCCAAACAAATTGATACTCGCCCGAGTAGCCGTGAACTAGATGTACTAATTAGCACCGGAGAGCAGGTTTCTGTATCACTACTTGCTATGGCTATTATAAAACGTGGCCACTCTGCTGTGAGCCTATTAGCCGATCAAGTCAATATTTTAACCGATAACATGTTTGGTAAAGCTCGTATTGCAGAGGTTGCTGCTACGCGTTTAAAGCATGAGCTTGAGCATAATCGTATTGCTATTATTGCTGGGTTTCAGGGGCGTGATGTTGAGGGCAACATTACAACGCTTGGGCGCGGCGGCACCGATACATCGGCTGTAGAAATAGCAGCGGCTATAAAAGCTGACGAATGCCAGATCTATACAGACGTTGACGGCGTATATACTACAGATCCTCGTGTTGAACCTAACGCGCGCAGAATGAGCCAAGTTACCTTTGCCGAAATGCTAGAGCTGGCAAGTTTAGGGGCGAAAGTTTTGCATATTCGCTCAGTAGAAGCCGCAGGAAAACATAATGTGCCACTTAGGGTGCTTTCGAGCTTTAATCCCGATGAAGGTACATTAATAAGTTTTGAGGAGAACGATATGCCAAGCAAGGTTGTATCGGGGATTGCGTTTAATCGTGACGAATGTTTAATTAAGGTACAAGGTGTGCCAACGGGCACGCAATATCTTTCAAAAATATTGAAACTTTTTGCCGAAAATGGCATCGAAATAGATATGATTAATCAAGTTAATCATAACTTTGAAAAAATAGACTATGCTTTTACTGTGCACTCGAATGATTATCTGCAAGCACTTGAATTATTGAGTGAAGATCAAGCTCAGCTCAGTGCTCAAAATATAAGCGGATTGCAAGCAGTAGCTAAAGTTTCTGCTGTTGGCATGGGTATGAAATCACATTCTGGTGTCGCTAGTTTATTTTTTGATGCATTAGCGCAGGAAAATATTAATGTGGTTTTAGTCTCGACTTCAGAGATTAAAATTTCAGTTTTAATAGATGAAAAGTACTTAGAGTTGGCTGTTCGTGCATTACACAAGGCATTTTTAACAGAAAATGGATAGATTGCGAGTTTTTACTTACTTTTCAGTCTAATTTTCATTAGTATGTTTAAGCGGAATCTTATAATTTTTATTGGAACATGGGAGCAAGAGAATGCTAATACTAACTCGTAGAGTAGGTGAAACCCTAATGATTGGTGACGAAGTAACAGTTACTGTTCTAGGTGTTAAAGGAAATCAAGTTCGAATCGGTGTTAATGCACCAAAAGACGTATCAGTGCATCGTGAAGAGATTTACATGCGCATACAAGCTGAAAAGTCGAACCCTAATCCGGGCAATGCTTAATCAACACGTATACGTAGTTGAGTAATTAACTCAACTAGACTAAAAGCCACTCACTGAGTGGCTTTTTTGTTTATAAAAGCGAGTGTTTCAGGACTAAGTATTTGTTTTGATATGTACTGCATGCCGCTTTTGTTTTTAATAATAATACCTTGCTGGGTGTCAATTACTTCGCTTATATTTTGCCATTCTAATTGATAGCTTTTGTAATGATTAGCAGATTTAATACCTTCTTCATCAAAGGTAAGTGTTACCTCAGAGCCTGATGCTCTGCTGAGCATTTGTCTGGTTACCCACCATGGTCTGCGATAGTAAAAAGCGACGCATTCGAGTACCGCTAACATGATCATAAACGATCCTAAGTAATGATCATCTAAAACATAAATGCCAAATAAACCAAGCGCAACTAACAACACAAGTAAAAAGTATTTAGGTTTTGCACGCTTACTATAAGGGAGTGACTCATCAAAACACTCGTAAAAGTAGGGTTTATCTAATGTGTAGGTGGTTGTGAATGCCATTTTGCCTTGCTTTAAATATCGTTTTTTTTATTTTAACAAGCTAACTGCTAAATGAGCAGCTTTATAGTCAGTGATTTTATTACTGGCACAAAAAAACGGCTCGAAAGCCGTTTTTTTAGCGGTACAAGAAGAATTAACAGTTAGTTTCTTCAGCGTTCACGCCTTCTTTAACATTTTCACATGCATCTTCAACAGAGTTTTGCACGTCAGTTACTGCTTCGTCGATACGTTCGCCAGCGTCTTCTGCATGGTTGTCTTCACAACCCATCATGAAAAAACCTGCAAATACTGCGATTAGTGCTGCTTTTAAAGTTGTAGAGTTCATAGTGTAATTCCTTGTAAGTATTAATTAATTTTAGTGTTTGTTAGTTGAATGCTTTATCTACCTGGGTGATTTACCACGTAGTGCACCTGAAACTAATGAAATCACTAAAAGTACTAAAAAGATAAAAAATATAATTTTTGCTATACCAGCTGCGGCACCTGCGATGCCACCAAAACCTAACACTGCAGCGATTAAAGCAATAACTAAAAATGTAATTGTCCAGCGTAACATTGTTTTCTCCTTGGTTATCAAATTTGCTCATAACAACTAATGCCAGTTATATGCCAAAGTTTATTTTTTATAAATATCAATTGGTTATGGTTTTTTACTGTTGTTCTAGTTATTAGTTGGTTAGTAACTTTTACGCTTTGTTATGTAAGTTATTCACACTGTTGCAAATAACTGCTAAATATTCACTAAATAGGGTTTATTTGGTAAGACCAATTAACAAGTGGCAATGGCTTTGCATTTAATATTAAAAGTTGGTGTTTATTTTTACTTAGCTTGATAGTTAATTAACAACTTCCATATAACTATTAGCTATAGTCGTTATTTCTTGTATGTATTGTAGGGCGCGTGATTGCTGAGTTATAGCATGTAAATTAATTGAGTGTTATGTTGTGTATTGTTTAATTGGTTTTACCAATTTACAAGATGTAGACAAAGCGATTAGTTTTGTTATTATCCAGTGAATAAATATTTAATTAAATCGATTTTTTATTTTCGATATGGGTTTCAAGGGGAGAAAAATGGATATAGGTGCTCTACTCACAACGGCTGGTAACTTAATGCTTACTGGCATGGTTGGGGTGTTTGTATTTCTGTCGATATTAATTGGTGCAGTAACGCTTATGTCTAATTTGGTGACGCGCTTAAGCGAACCTGACGTGGCGACACCAGTTAAATCACCATCTTTTAAATCTCAAGGTGTGCCTAATGAGCACGTCGCTGCTATTAGTGCTGCCATTGCTCAGTACAAATCAAATAATAAATAAGGGGCACACACATGGCTAAATTAAAATTAACAGAATTGGTATTACGCGATGCTCACCAATCATTATTAGCAACGCGTATGCGCCTAGACGATATGCTACCGATTGCTAGCAAATTAGACGATGCGGGTTATTGGTCTATTGAATCGTGGGGCGGTGCTACATTTGACTCGTGTATTCGTTATTTAGGCGAAGATCCTTGGGAGCGTATTCGTGCACTTAAAAAAGCGATGCCTAATACTAAACAGCAAATGCTATTACGCGGTCAAAACTTATTAGGTTACCGCCATTACGCTGATGACGTAGTTGAAAAGTTTGTAGAACGTGCACATAAAAATGGCGTTGACGTATTTCGTATATTTGATGCAATGAACGATGTTCGCAACCTAGAAACAGCTGTTAAAGCGGCTGTAAAAGTAGGCGCTCATGCTCAAGGTACTATTTCGTACACAGTTAGCCCAGTTCATACACTTGATATGTGGCTAACTCTTGCAAAACAGCTTGAAGATATGGGTTGTCATTCAATTTGTATTAAAGATATGGCGGGTTTATTAAAGCCGTACGATGCTGAAAAACTAATTAAAGCACTTAAAGAAACTGTATCAATTCCAATTGCTATGCAGTGCCACGCTACAACAGGTTTAAGTACTGCTACTTACCAAAAAGCAATTGATGCTGGTATTGATATGCTCGATACCGCTATTTCATCAATGAGTATGACTTATGGACATTCCGCAACTGAAACTATTGTATCGATAGTTGAAGGGACTGAGCGCGATACTGGGCTTGATTTAAACCACCTAGAAGAAATTGCTGCTTACTTTAGAGATGTACGTAAAAAATATGCGGCATTTGAAGGTAGCTTAAAAGGGGTTGATGGGCGCATTTTATTAGCTCAAGTACCTGGTGGCATGCTTACAAACATGGAAAACCAACTTAAAGAGCAAGGCGCAGCCGATAAGCTTAATGAGGTTTTACTTGAGATCCCACGTGTACGTGAAGATCTTGGCTTTTTACCTTTAGTAACACCAACGTCGCAAATTGTTGGCACTCAAGCGGTACTTAATGTGCTAACGGGTGAGCGTTATAAAACCATTACTAAAGAAACTGCTGGCGTATTAAAAGGTGAATATGGCTTAACACCAGCACCAATGAATAAAGAGCTACAAGAGCGCGTGCTTGATGGAGCGGAAGTTATTACTTGTCGCCCTGCTGATAACATTGCACCTGAGCTTGCAACGCTTGAAGCTGAGTTATTAAAAGAAGCACAAGAGCAAGGTTTAACACTTGCTGATGATCAAATTGATGACGTATTAACTTATGCATTATTCCCACAAGTTGGTTTGAAGTTTATTAAAAACCGCAACAACCCAGATGCATTTGAGCCAGTACCTTCTGTTGAAGATAAAAGCAGTAAAGCACCTTCTAAATCAGTTTCAAATAGTAACAAAGTGAAGGCTGAGCAATACAGCGTAAAAGTAGATGGTAAAGTTTATGACGTAGTAGTAGCGCAAGGTGGTGAACTTAAGGAAGTAACATTAAAAGACTCTGAGCACATTCCTCAGTCTGCTTCGGTTGCATCAGGTGAAACACTTAACGCGCCTCTAGCCGGTAATATTTTTAAGATTAAGGTAAAAGCTGGGCAAGTTGTTAACGAAGGCGATGTAGTGATTATTATGGAAGCCATGAAAATGGAAACTGAAATACGCGCTACGCATACCGGAACAATTGCTGAAGTGTTAGTTAGTGAAGGCGATGCTGTAACTACCGGCGACGCTATGATTGCATTAGCTTAGGAGTAAATAGAGGATGGAAGGTATTTTAAACCTCTGGAATGCGACAGGCATTGCTAACTTTACAATCCCATCGTTAATAATGATTGCGGTAGGGTGTTTATTACTGTTTTTAGCGATAGCTAAAGGCTTTGAACCACTATTATTACTACCTATTGGTTTTGGTGCAATTTTAACAAATGTACCAGTGGCAGGTTTGTCAGACCCAGGTGGGCTTTTATACTACGTTTATTATGTGGGTATTGATACGGGGATTTTTCCGCTGTTGATATTTATGGGAGTAGGGGCGCTGACCGACTTTAGCGCACTTATTGCAAACCCACGTATGTTGTTATTAGGTGCGGCTGCACAGTTTGGTATTTTTGCTACATTGTTTGGCGCTATATTACTTAACTATGTGCCAGGTTTTGAATTTACTCTACAGGACGCATCGGCTATTGCCATTATAGGTGGTGCCGATGGGCCAACAGCAATATTTTTAGCATCAAAACTGGCACCTGATTTACTAGGCGCAATAGCAGTAGCTGCATATTCATACATGGCACTTGTGCCAATTATTCAGCCGCCAATTATGCGTGCGCTAACCACACCAGAAGAGCGCCAAATTAAGATGCCTGAATTACGTAAGGTATCTAAAAAGGAAAAGATCATTTTTCCTCTTATGGTACTTAGTTTAACGGCAATGTTTTTACCGGCTGCTATACCGCTTGTAGGTATGTTTTGTTTAGGTAACTTAATGCGGGAGTCGGGTGTTGTTGATAGATTAAGTAACAGTGCTCAAAACGAAATCATCAATGTTACAACTATATTTTTAGGCTTAGCTGTTGGTTCAAAGCTTGCTGCAGATAAGTTTTTAACTGTTGAGACGATTGGTATTTTAGTGCTTGGCGCACTGGCTTTTGCAATTGGTACGGCATCTGGCGTATTTATGGCAAAAGGACTTAACCGAATATCTAAAACGCCTATAAATCCATTAATTGGGGCGGCAGGTGTATCGGCTGTGCCAATGGCGGCACGAGTAGTTAATAAAGTTGGCCTTGAAAGCAACCCACATAACTTTTTACTTATGCATGCAATGGGACCCAACGTAGCGGGTGTACTTGGTAGTGCAGTTGCTGCGGGTATTTTATTAGCACTTGTTGGCTAAAAATGTAATTTAAAATAGATTAACCATTAAGCGCAGTTTACTGCGCTTTTTTTTGTTCTTAATTTGTTCACCGCTAAATGGTTTCTTGTTCAGCACTTTTTGTTTACAGTAACAGCTCTTCAACATTTTAAGGATAGTTATCATGCTTCACACGCCTTTAGCAAAGCACTTGCCTCACGTTAGTAAACTTGTATTTGGATGTATGGGTCTGGGAGGCGGTTGGAATAAAGACGCAATCACTGATGCACATGTTAAGCAAGCTCATGAATGTATAGATAACGCCATTGAAGGTGGTATTAATTTTTTTGACCATGCTGATATTTATACTTTTGGTAAAGCAGAGCTGGTTTTTGGTAAAGCATTAAGTGAGCGACCAGAGCTTAGAGAGCACATGTATATTCAATCTAAGTGTGGGATTCGTTTTGAAGATGACTTAGGGCCAAAGCGTTATGATTTTTCATCAAAGTGGATTGAGCAATCAGTTGAAGCATCATTAAAACGATTAAATACAGATTATTTAGACGTACTTATGCTGCATCGCCCTGATCCACTCATGGAAGTTAACGAGATTGCTCGTATATTTAGTTGCTTAAAAGAAAGCGGTAAAGTGCGCAATTTTGCAGTGTCTAATATGCAGCAGCACCAAATGAACTTTTTACAACATGCGCTTGATATGCCAATTGTGGCTAACCAAATTGAGGCTAGTTTGCAAAAACATCAGTTTGTTGATGAAGGTGTATATGCCGGTAACAGTGACGGTAAAGATCTTAATTTTACGCCAGGTAGTATTGAGTACTGTCGTCATTTTGAAATTCAAATTCAAAGCTGGGGCAGTCTATGCCAAGGATTATACAGCGGTAGTGATTTATCAAACGCATCTCAGGCTGATATAAACACCAGTCTTTTAGTTAATAAGCTGGCTGCACTTTATGATACTTCTGCTGAGGCTATTGTTATTGCATGGTTACTGCGCCATCCCGCATCTATTCAGCCTATTATTGGAACAACTAATGCCAAGCGTATTAAAGCCTCTTGTGATGCTGTAAACGTACAACTAACTCGTGAGCATTGGTATGCACTTTATGTAAGCGCTAAAGGCCATGAGCTACCATAAGTAGGGCATTGATATGAATATATTCGTTATTTTAATTGGTTTGTTTGCTGCGCTGGCGATACTTATACCCTTGCTTGAAAAGTATCAAAGTAAAATAGGGCTCAACAGCGCAACCAAATACAGTAAATATATTTGGCCATTAGTGATGGTGTCTTTAGTGATTCAGCTCATTTATGTACTGATGTACTAATGGTTTTTAGCGTATACAAAAAAGCCTTTGCAGGTTTAACCTGCAAAGGCTTTTTTAATGTTTATTAATAAACATTATTTAAGTGCTAACTGTAGCTCGCGATTGCGCTCAAGTTGGGCAATAAAGTTATCTGCAATCGGTTTAAACTTAGCAAGTTCTGAGCGAGGTAGTGGCTCTGACTTAGGAAGTTTTACTGTTTTAGGATTACGGTGAACGCCATTTACTAAAAATTCATAGTGTAAATGCGCGCCAGTAACACGACCCGTAGAACCTACAGTACCAATTTGTTGGCCCTGTTTAACTTTTTGGCCCGTTTTAACTAGTTTCTTATTTAGGTGTAAGTACTTAGTTACATATTGTGTGCCATGGCTAATAAATACGTAGTTACCGTTGTACTTGCTGTAACCCGCTTTAACTACCTTACCGTTACCTGATGCAACCACCGGTGTGCCAGTGCGTGCCGCAAAGTCGATACCACGGTGCGCTCTAACTTGCCCAGTAACTGGGTGTAAGCGACGAGGATTAAAGCTCGAACTAATATACTTAAAGCTTACAGGTGCACGTAAAAATGCTTTTTTCATGCTACGCCCTTCAGGCGTATAAAAATTGCCATCGGTATGTCGAATCGCTGCAAAGCGCTGACCTTGGTTTACAAATTCAGCGGCAATAATTTTACCGGTACCAATAAACTCGCCATCAACATAGTGAGACTCGTAAATTAAGCCAAACACATCGCCTTTACGAATGTCGTTTGCAAAATCAACATCCCAACCAAATATGTCAGCAAAGTTCATTATTTGACGTTCGCTTAAACCAGCCGCTATTGCTGAGGTCCAAAAGTTGTTAGATATTTCGCCGCCAGCGGTTTTGGTTAGCGTTTCAATTTCTTTACTATCAATAGCTGTATCGTAGTTACCTTCTTCATTTAAGGTAACAAATAAAGTATCGGTTTTTGAAATTACATAGCGCAGTTGAGCCAAAGAGCCATCTTCAGCTGTCGCAAAGCTAAGTATTTCACCGGGGTGAATTTTAGTTAGCTTGCGCGTTTCTGCGTTAGTGTTAATTAGTTTATGGAGCGTTTGAGCTGAAAAACCAGCACGTTTGAAGATAATTGCTAAATTGTCGCCATTTTTAACTTTATGATCGACAAAGTCGTATTCTGGTAACTTTTCTGCTGCTTGCTCTGAATTTAGCTCAGTTAATTTTTCGTTGTTATCAACTTTAACTTGTAACTCATAGCGCTTACCAATTTCTAGTGCATTTGCACTATTGTCTTTGGATGCAGTGGCTTTTTCAGAAGGAAGAAAGGCTAAGCCAACAATAGCAGAAACCAAACCTAGAATAAGCAATTTGTGTTTTTTGGGGAGCGTGTGAACCACGTGAACCATAACGTGCCTTTTTCTGCTGTCAAGATAATAAATACATAATATTGCAGGATATACTTAATAATGTACGAATACTAGTGTTTTGTAGATTTAAACTGACCTTAAACTACGCTAAAATCGGGCTTAGAAAGCCTTTTTTAACGCTCTATCTAGCTAAGACTCAATTGATTTAGTTTAGTTGCATGAATCACTTAAAAAGTTGTTTTAATTAGGTAGAAATTTGTTATGTTAGCTACATCTATTTATTCGGTTTAAACCTTTATTAAACCGTGACTACGCAAGTAACTAGTCGCCCCTTCGTCGGCAGAATTTTGGAGTAATACACAGTGGATTTACAAACCGCTCTAGCAGAGATAAAACGCGGTGCAGAAGAAATATTAATTGAAGACGAACTAGTTGAAAAACTAAAGTCGGGCAAGAAGCTAAAAATAAAAGCAGGCTTTGATCCTACAGCGCCTGATTTACACTTAGGACACACTGTACTAATTAATAAAATGAAAACCTTTCAGGATTTAGGTCATGAGGTTATTTTCTTAATTGGTGACTTTACCGGCATGATTGGTGACCCAACGGGGAAAAACGTAACGCGTAAACCACTTACTCGTGAAGACGTACTAGCCAATGCCGAAACATATAAAGAACAAGTATTCAAAATTCTAGATCCTGCTAAAACCACTGTTGCATTTAACTCTACTTGGATGGAAAAGTTAGGCGCTGCAGGCATGATTAAACTTGCTGCAAACCAAACCGTAGCACGTATGCTTGAACGTGATGACTTTAAAAAGCGTTATGGAAGCGGCCAACCAATTGCAATTCATGAGTTTTTATATCCACTGGTACAAGGTTGGGATTCGGTTGCACTAGAGTCAGATGTTGAACTAGGTGGTACTGATCAGCGCTTTAACTTGTTAATGGGCCGTGAGCTACAAAAAGTAGAAGGTCAAAAGCCGCAAACAGTATTAATGATGCCATTACTTGAAGGTACTGACGGCGTTCAAAAAATGTCTAAGTCGCTTGGTAACTACATTGGTATTACTGATGCACCTAACGATATGTTTGGTAAAATAATGTCAATTAGTGATGTGCTAATGTGGCGTTACTACGACTTATTAAGTGCGCTTTCTATTGAAGAAATTGCAGCTCAAAAAGAACGTGTTGAGCAAGGTACGAATCCGCGCGATATTAAAATTGAACTAGCTAAAGAGCTAATTGCTCGTTTTCATAGTGAAGCTGATGCACAAGGTGCACATGATGATTTTATTCAGCGTTTTCAGAAAAAAGCGTTACCAGATGAAATCCCAGAGCTAACAATCACTATTGCAGAAGATACTATTTTAATTGCTAACTTGCTTAAAGAAGCAAATTTAGTAGTAAGTACATCAGAAGCAATGCGTATGATTAAGCAAGGTGCAGTTAAACTTAACGGTGAAGATAAAATCACTGATACCAAACTTGAAATAGCAAAAGGCACAACGGCTATTTACCAAGTAGGTAAACGTAAGTTTGCAAACATCACTGTAGCTTAAGCACAGTTTAAAAACTAAAAAACCAGCCTCGGCTGGTTTTTTTTGTGCTCGTATTTTGAGCCCTTTAAATCAATTTTAATATTTCAATGCTGGCTATTACTAACAACCAAAATACACGGGCCTGATTTAACCTATTAATTATTACAGGTACATCCTCGGGTGTAGGTAGTCTATCAGTGCCAATACGCATTTTATTAAAGCGAGTACCTAAATAAACTGCAGGCCCGCCCAGCTGCACGCCAAGTGATGCAGAACATGTGCTTAAGAGCCAGCCTGTATTTGTTTGATAAAAATGCCTGCCATAATGCTTTATATAATGCATGCTTTGTTTGCTTGCTCGACTTGCTGCAATAGTTAAAGCGAGTAAGCGCATCGGAATGTATTCAATAATAAACAAGAGTGTTTTAAGCGGTTTTAAAAAGTAACTATTTGGGGGGATATCACTACGCCATGCTTGTTGTATTAAGGTAAGTAACCGATAGGCAAGGGCAGCAATAGGACCAAATGCTAAAAATATAAATATGACTACGAAATAGTATCGAGCGGTGCGCAGTATTAAACTCTCAATTAATGCTTTGATAATACCAGCAGATGAAAGTCTATTAACTTCACGGGCAAGCAGTGGTTTTAGTAATTCGCGTGCTGTGGATTTTTGATTTTGTTTAGTTAGCTTTGCAATGCGAAGTGCTTTTTTATCAATGCTATTACTTTCTAGGCATAAATATAAAATAAGGCCAGCGAGTAATTCAGGATAAAAAGCAAACTCGAGTAGTAACACTACAACAATGAGAATAACACTTAAAATAAGTGAGCTTGCGAGGATAGCTGCCAAATATTGATAGCTTTTAGGTTCTTTGCTTTTGTATATACGTTTGCCAATAGCACTAAAAACAGCATTTAACGCCGTATTAGGATGATACCAGCTAATAAGGGGAATAAAGCGCTCAGCAAGGAGCGCTAGTATAAAGGCAATAAAGTCCAAGTGATTTTGAACAATATTGCTAAGCATTTACAGAGATACTGCTGTAAGCTTTTCTAAAAGTGCAACAACCATTTTAGATGAGTTGATTGATGCTGTTTCTAGGTATTCTTCAAATGATTGTGGTGACTCTTTACCAGCAATATCAGACATTGAGCGAATTACAACAAATGGTGTGTTTAGCGTAAAACACGTTTGTGCAATTGAAGCACCTTCCATTTCAACAGCAAGCATTGTAGGAAAATCACTACGTGCTTTATCAATGCGTATAGGGTCACACATAAATGTGTCACCAGTACAAATTAAGCCAACGAGTGTTTTAACATCACTGATTTGTTCGATAGTTTGCTGTGCTGCTTCAACTAATTTAGGGTGTGCTGCAAAGCCTGCCGGCATTTGTGGTACTTGGCCAATTTCGTAGCCAAAAGCAGTTACGTCTACATCGTGGTGACGTACTTCTGACGAAATTACTACATCGCCTACACTAAGAGAAGGATCGAATCCACCGGCTGAGCCTGTGTTAATTATGCAATCAGGTTTGAAGTTATCGATCAGTAAGGTAGTTGCAATAGTTGATGCGACTTTACCAATACCAGATTGAACAAGTGTCACCGTGTTACCAGCCAACTCGCCAGTATAAAAAGTGAAACCTGCTTTAGTTAAAATTTGTGGGTTTTGCATAGCTTCACGTAAAATTTTAACTTCTGGCTCCATTGCGCCAATAATACCAACATTCATAAAGTTTAATTCCTGTGTTTGAATCACTTGATTATACGTGAAGTTAGCAATAAAAAACAAAAAAGCGAGCTTGTTTATGAGCTCGCTTTAAATACTTTTTAGGAGAGTATTTAATTCAGTTTTTAAATTTCAGCTAACGCAGTGGTTTGCGCTTTAGCCTGAGAAGGTGAAAGTACCGCTGGCTTATGTGAGCGATTACGAACAGGACGCTGAGTTTGTGCTGCTGCAGGTTTACCAAGTTTAAACATAATTGCATCGCGTACTTCAGAAGGGCGGTAGCCCGATTTAACTTTCATACGAATATGTGGAATGCCCGCAGACTCTAGTGCACCGTTTACAAACCAGTCGCGTTGAGCTTTGTGGCCATCTTTGTTGGCATTGTTAACTAGGTCAACAGCAGCAATGATTGTTAGTTTTTCTTTATCGATTAAAACAAAGTCGAGTTGCTTATTTTTAGCTTTAGCTAAAGCAGCACGTTTAGACTTTACTGAAAGGCCTTGCTTACAGTCAATAACGTCGATTAACTTAACGCGACTAACAATTTTATATTGATCGCCAACAGCACGCTCTAGAAGATTTAAAAAAGCGCCTTCAACCTGCGTAAAAACAGTTTGCTTGCGAGTAAAAGGATACGGGTTTCCGCCATCGTCATTAAATTTTGACGCAACAACAGAGGCCCCGACAACTAATACTAGGATTAATAATAAAGCGAATTCCATACGGTAACTCCATAACAACAAATTGACACTGCTCAAAACAAAGCAATTTACGTGCCTAAAAAGTATGGGTTATAAAATAATTACCGGCTGGTTTACAAGCAATAGCTACACAGCGATTAAGCTTTGTAGCCTCCTTTAATACCTTTTACTGCAATAGCTACAGCATCGTGTGCATGCAGTGACTCATAGTGGTTTATTTGCAGCCAATAATCACTGTAATGGTTTGCCTCTAGCAATGCTTTAATTTTACGCGCTGCATCTTCACAAAACATAAGGTTTTGACCATTCAAACGGGCAAATTCTTGCTCGTCTTCACGTTTTACTGCTGCTTGTACTGGTGTTTTAAGCTCAGCTTCAAGGGTGTTAATTAGCGTAACTACGTCAAATTCTTGAATGTTGCTATCAAGCTTTACTTTTACGTTGGCAATAGAGCGCTGCGAGTGAGGAGTCGCTACAATGCCTTGTGTAGTGCCTAGCCATTCGTGCACATCTTTTTGGCTTAACGTTTCTTGGTTAAACTTTTCGTTAAACGCGTTTTGTATAAGCTGGCGCGCAAGTGCAGCAGAGCATGGGCACGTTGAAGAATAAGTAACATCTACGGTTAGCTCGTAGCTAATAACGTTATTTTCAATTGTACTGGTAAGTACAACTGGGTAGCTTTTCCAGCCCGCTTTACCACTTAATAGTGACTTACGGCGTAGCGGTAATTCAAATTTAAATTCAATTTGTGCTTTATCGCTCAACCCTTCGTGGCTAGTTATAAAGGTATCGAGTGCCTGCGCTATTGTTTGCGGATTGACTTGCTGCTCGGTTGAAAGCAGGTCAAGTGCCAAAAATAGACGTGACATATGAATGCCTTTGGCATCTTCTTTATGTAAATTTACAAATGCACGAGCTTTGGCGTTTACTGTAACTGGAGATAAGTCTCGGGATTCAAAAATAAATGGCAGTTCTATTTCGCCCATGCCAACCCAGTCTAATTTACCTGTTTGTAAAGCGGGTGCAGTGTCTGCTATATCTGGCATATTGGTTTGCATGTGCGCTACTCGTATTTTGGGGATAATAAAGCGGGGCATTTTACACTAAATAATTTATTGCTGAAATGATGAGTTTAATAGATGAGCTAAATCAAACATGAAAAATTCTGTTTTTATCGCACAACGTGAGTAGTGGTAGGAGAAAAATGCTAAAATCTGGGAAAATGGTATGTTTATACATACGCATTGCCTTCTTTATATTAAGTACACAGCTAAGAGATAAAATTACGTATGACCGATTATTCTTTGAGCCCTTGGGCTCGGGTACTTTCCAGCTCAATAACGCGATTTGGTGAATTTAAAACCGCTGCTATTTGTTACACTTTATTTTTAACTGTATCTCTTATTTTATCGAGCATGTTTTATTATGTGGCGATAGGCGAATTACACCTGGTTGATATTTTAGCCGTTGTATTTTTTACGGCTGTGGTTTCTCCTTTAATTATAAGTGTGTTGCTTAATTCAATTCGACAACTAGATGCCTCATATGCTTATTTAGATAGCGCCACCAAACAAGAAAAGCTTTTAAATCAAACCCTAAAAGATAACATTAACCGTCTAAACATCGAAATTGATGAGCGTAAAATGGCATTTCATGCCAAGCACCGCGCTATCGAAGAACTACGACGAGAAATTGCTGAGCGTAAAAAAACACAACAAGAACTTGCTCAACAAAGCATGCTGCAGCGCTCAATAGTTGATTCATCTCCTGACTTATTTTATTACCGCGATAACAATGGCGTGTTTGCTGGTTGTAATAAAATGTTTGAAGAAGTAATGGGCAAATCAAGTAGCGAACTAATTGGCAAAACGGTTGAGCAAATATTTCCTAGTCACTTTTTATCTGAAGTTTTGAAAACCGATAAAGAAGTAGAGCAAAGCCATAAAGCACTGACCATTGATGTCGGTTATGAAGTAAATGGCGAAACGCGTTGGTTTGAGCTGCGTAAATTACCTTTTATAAATGATGAAGGTGATTACATTGGTCTACTGGGTTTTGGTCGTGATATCACAAGTCGTAAGGAGGCCGCTCAAGCGCTCGAAACGGCCTATAAAGACAAAGGTAAGTTTATTGCCACATTAAGCCATGAACTACGTACACCACTCAATGGTATTGTTGGTTTAACACGAATGCTGCTTGATACTGACTTAAACAAACAGCAGCGTAGTTGGGGTAATACTATATTTTCGAGCGCTGAAACGCTCGGCAATATTTTTAACGATATTATTGATTTAGACAAAATAGATAGAGATCAGCTCGATATAGTGACTAACTCTATTAATGTGTCAGACTTTATAAATGACGTTGTTAACTTTGCGGGCTTAATCGCGGAGCAAAAAGAGCTAGAGTTTGATATTAAGCGCAATGGGGTGCTGGATATTTACGCACAGCTCGACCCAACTCGCTTACGCCAAGTTGTTTGGAATTTAATTAATAACGCCGTTAAGTTTACACAGCAAGGAAAGGTAACACTTGAATGTAGCCGAGAAAACAGAGTTGAAGGCCCATGGTTAGTTATGAAAGTATCGGATACCGGCCAAGGTATTCCGCCAGAGCAGCTTGCTCATATATTTGATATGTATTACAAAGCGCCAGATTTAAAAGGGACTAACGCAATAGGTTCCGGTATTGGTTTGGCTGTAACTAAGGCACTTGTAAGTGCGATGAAAGGGATAATTACAGTAAATAGTACTGAGGGCGAAGGAAGTTGCTTTACAGTTCAAATACCGCTTAGTCTATGTGTAGCACCAACAGAGCAAAGTTATGTTGGTCGTGGTTTGTATATTTTACTAGTAGAAGATGTACCTCTTAACGCCGAAATTGCTACAAACTTATTAGAGCAACGCGGGCATGAGGTGTTGTGGGCTGAAACCGGTGAAGATGCACTCTCGTTTGTCGAAACTGAAGATGACTTAGATTTAGTATTACTTGATATGCAATTGCCTGATATAAATGGTGACGTAGTTGCCAAGCAAATACGCTCAGATAGTCACTTTGATAAATTACCTATCGTGGCACTTACGGCCAATGTTCGTAGTGCTGAAGAAGAGCTTGAAGGCATATCAATACAAGGGGCGCTTGCTAAACCAATTAACACAGTGAAGCTTGATAAAATGCTGGCTGATTTATTTGGAATTAAGCAAAGTGAATGCACAGAGCCGCTGTTAAAAGTAAGTGAAGAAGCCCTTAAAGGCATTGATGCACACTTATTAGATATGGAAACAATAGAAGACTTTGTCAATTCGATGGGCTTAGTTGTGTTTAGACGCAGTAGTCAGCTATTCGAAAAGCTAAGTCCACAATATCAGCAAGAGTTACTTACTTCATTAAATACTGGTGATAGAGAAGAGTATGAATCAGTAGCGCATAAACTCAAAGGTGCGGCTGGCTCAGTAGGTCTTAATGATGTGCAGCTTCATGCCAAAATAATGGAACATGGTGCGATTGATGAATCTGATGAGGTGTTAAAGCAGTGGTTAGATATTCTGGCAGATAAAATAAATGAAGGACAAAAAGCCCTTCATTTATTTTTACAGCAATTAGAGTGAAACTAATTAGCTCTAATTAAGCGTCAATTTTACCAATGAAACGGTAACCTTCACCATGGATGGTGCTGATTAACTCAGACGTTGAGTTATCACTTTCAAAATGCTTACGAATGCGACGAATAGTAACGTCAACAGTACGGTCATTTGCGCGAAGCTCACGGCCTGTCATATGCTTAATTAATTGCTCACGGCTGAAAATGCGACCTGGAGAATCAAGCATTAAACGAAGTGCTCTGTACTCACCTTTAGGTAAACGCTTAGCGTCGCCATTTGGAGAAGTAAGACAACGGCTGTTTTCATCAAGTTCCCAACCATTAAACGTAATAACACCATTTGTTTCTAGTGCTGACTCTTCACCACCTAAGGCAGTACGAGTAATAAGGTTGCGAGCTCTGATAGTTAATTCACGCGGGTTGAACGGTTTAGTAACGTAGTCATCTGCGCCAATTTCAAGACCTAAAATACGGTCAACATCGTTGTCACGACCAGTTAGGAATATAAGACCTACTTTACGCTTTTGGCGTAATTCACGGGCTAAAATAAGACCGTTTTTACCAGGAAGGTTGATATCCATAACTACAAGATTAACGTCATCGTTATTTGTAAGCTTGTCATGCATATCATCGCCATCAATGGCTTCAATAACTTTGTACCCTTCAGCTTCAAATAAACTAACTAGGTTCAGTCGAGTTACGTCTTCATCTTCTACGATTAGAATGACTGGCGTTTGCATTATTAATTAACCTTTTGGAATATATTATTTATAAAAAATCGGTGACTAATTTATAACCGATTACTAGAGATTATAGGATTATACCCATTTGTTAACAAGGAAAAAACAAATTGGATAAAAATAAAACAGTAGGGTGTCCAAAGTCTACTAAAAAGGGCAGTGCAAAAACTACTGTTTAATTGATATATACATGGATGTAGCTATTTGAATCATAAAGTCGAAGCCATTTTCCTTTGATAATTGACATATCATTCAATCAAACAAGGTACTTAAAATAATCAGACTAATTCAAAGCAAAACTATATCACTTTTTAACCTTTCATCAATGTATGTGATACAGCAAAGATAAAAAAGTTCATAAATCGCTTGATAATATTTATTTAAAGCAATTAAATAATGTTACGCACTTATCACATGCCTCATTAATGAGGTCATTAAATGCTAATTCAAGGATAAATTTTAAATATATGCACTTTTTAATGATCTTTATTTAAGGAATAGTAATTATAAAGCGAGCACCGCGTTTTTCTTCAAGATCAAACATCACTCTTCCGCCAAGTGCTTGTGTTACTAGGTTATAAACTAAGTGCATGCCTAAGCCACTTGCGCCTTGCCCGCGCTTTGAAGTTACAAATGGGTCAAAAATTCTATTTTTAATGTTTTTGTCAACGCCCTGACCATTGTCAGAATAAACGATTGTTAATTTTTTCCCGACGAGTTCTACGTCAAAGCGAATTTCATTGTTTTCTTTACCTATAAATCCATGAATTACAGAGTTCATAAGTAACTGCTGAAAAACTTGTTGTAGAGGTTCAGACTTACTATGAATAGCCAAGTCGGTCGGACAGTTGATAGTTACAACAGGCTTTTTGGGCAATAATTCAGATTGAATCGACGTTAAAACATCACTTATTAATTTGTGCACATTAATATAGGTATTTACACCGTCATCTTGAATAACCGCTACCTTTTTAAAGTTAGATATAAGGTCAGCTGCACGATTTAAGTTGCGGTAAATTAAATCTAAGTTTTCAATACCTTCATCTATAAAGCGTTTTAGATGGCTTGAGGTTAGTTTTTTGTCATCAAAGCTTTGCTGTATGTCTGCTAGTTTATCTCTAAGTAACGTAGAACCTGTAATACCTAGCCCTATTGGTGTGTTAACTTCATGGGCAACACCTGCAACCATTTGCCCTAAAGATGCCATTTTTTCGTTTTCAACAATTTGTGTTTGGTATTGATGCATCCGCTCAAGAGTTGACAAAAGCTCTTGATTTGCCTCTCTAAGGGCGATTGTTCGCTGACTTACTTTTTCTTCAAGGCTTAGGTTTAGTTGTTTGATTTCTTGCTTATCTTTTTCGTGGCGTTCAAGTTGTTTTTTTGTACGCGTAAGCATGATATTTAAACTATTTGAAAGAGCACTTATTTCTTTTACATCAGTTACTGGTGCGCGTGCATCGTAGTTATGATTTTTAGACACATCCTGCAATAACATACTTAATTGCTCTATTGGCTTAGCTATACGTCGTTGAACTTTAATAGCAATAAAGTAAACAACCGCCAGAATTAATAATGTTAATAACACGTCTATTAATATTTTTCTCTCAATATAAACCTCTAAACTCTCGAGGCTTCCTCGCATATACACATAACCTACTACTTGTTCGTTATCGTAAATAGGGCGGGTTAACTCAATATGGTCACTCGTAATTCGTGGTGTTATAAGCTCATCTACACTGTCTATCCTCAGTGGTACAGGAGGTGTTTTTTTTGCATTAAAGCTAATAAAGAAAACAGGCTTTTGGGATGCTTTTTCTATTGAGTAAATATGTATGTTTTTTACAAGAGGGATCTTTTCAAATGACTTGAGGCGTTTTTCTTCTGTTTTACGATCATCTTCAATTACCGATTGCCCAGCATCAAAAGCTACAATTTCAGAAAGAATAACAAGCTTATTAACTATTAATTGCTTTTGTTCTTTCACGCTTAAATACGTGGAGATAGAAATAGATAACGATAAGCAAATAGCTGTAATAAGCATGATCAAATTAATGAGTGCTTTTCGAATGCTACTTTGATGAACTTTTTTAGGCATTATTTCATTATCGCCTGAGTTAAATTTAATTATTTAGAGTTTTAGTTTAGCAAAGACGTGGAAAAATGAAGGAAAAAAACTAAATTAATTCTTATATTTATTCGAAAGTTAGCTTGAGCACGTTTGTGCTCAATCATTTTACTAATTTAAATTAGCAGCTATATACAGCAAATTTATTGTTCTTAAATACAGTTTGATAGCTTTCAAACTGAGTTTCTAAAATAGGGGGGTATTTTAAAAAGCTGTTAGCAACAATATTTAGCTTCCCTAATTTAGTTAAATGCTGTTTTGCATTAGCTAAAAATGTTTCTGCTACTGTGTAGTCGGTTGCAATACCAGTATGAAAAGGTGGATTGCTAATAATTAAATCAAACTTGCCATTAATGCTTTTAAGGCCGTCACTTAATATAGCCTCACCATTGATGTTGTTAAGCTTTAGGGTTTGCTGTGTTGCATAAGTTGCCAGCGCACTTACATCACTACATACAAACTCAAGTGCTGGATTATGAAGCCCTAAAAAAGTTGCTATTAAACCTGCGCCACAACCAAAGTCGAGAACTTTGCCTTGCTTAATTGTCGGTGCGTTTTCCAGTAGAACTTTCGTTCCTATATCTAAACTACCGTGATTAAACACCCCAGGAACACTAATAGCTGTAAATTCAGAGTCGGCAACATTAACAACAAACTTTTTATGGTAAGTCGTAATATCAAAGTGAGGGTGCTTAGAAATTTCAGCAAATGAGTAAAGAACGCAGTGCTTAGCTGAATCAATCTTGTTACTAAACTCAGCTTTACCAGCTAATTGCTTTTCAATTGACTTAACACCACTTTTGTTTTCACCTACTACTAATAGTTCGGCATCATCAGTAATAGCAGATCGAATATTATCAAGTGCCATTAATAACTCTGGTTTTGATTTAGGGTAGTAAAGAATAACTAAATCGTAGTCGCTACCAGGTATTGTGTGGCTTACATGAACATCAACATCTTTGGTGTTTTTAGCAAACTCTCCGTTAGCATGGTTGTAGCTAAACGCAGTTACTTTGCTTTGCGGATTAAGTCTTTTAAGCTCTGTTAAAAAGCCATCTTGAACAAAGTTGACCACCAAGATAGATTTTCCCGTTAGTGCCTCGCTATTACGAAGTAACAGTAAACTTGGGTTGGTTAGTACGCTCATAAATGGCTTTGCCTTACAGTATATTTAGTTTTATAAAAGTAAAAGTGAGTAATTAAATTTAATTATTCTGTGCGCTCAAACATTAAATCCCACACGCCATGACCTAGGCGATGTCCGCGCTGCTCAAACTTAGTAAGCGGGCGTAAATCTGGACGTGGAACATAATCATTTGTTTCTGATTGGTTTTTAAAACCAGGAGCTACGTTCATTACTTCGAGCATGTGCTCTGCGTAGTTTTCCCAGTCTGTTGCCATATGAAAAACGCCACCCATTTTAAGTTGGGCTCTTAGCTTTTCAACAAACTCAGTTTGTACAATACGGCGTTTGTGGTGACGCTTTTTATGCCAAGGGTCAGGGAAAAATAGTTGTAGTGTTGTTAAGCTTTCATTAGGTATGCAATCTGCAAGTACTTCAACTGCATCGTGTTCAAAAATACGTAAGTTGGTAATGCCTGCTTCATCGGCATCCATTAAACAAGCACCAACGCCAGGGCGATGTACTTCAATACCGATAAAGTTTAGGTGAGGGGCATTTGTTGCCATTTCGACAAGCGACTTACCCATACCAAAACCAATTTCTACTACTACATCGTTGTTGTTGCCAAAAACTTCGCTTAAATCAAGCATACCGTTTTTATGCTCTAGGCCCATTGTTGGCCAGCATTTTTCGATTGCAGCGGCTTGGCCTTTGGTTAATCGACCTTCGCGTTTTACAAAACTGCGAATGGTGCGGATGTATTTACCTTCTTGCTTAGCTTGCTCAAGGTTAGTGTTGCTTGATTCACTCATATTATTGGCCTGACAAAAACAATGTGTTTAAAAATGGTTGCATATTATCCCTGACCGAGGCCGCAATCACAAGTATTAGCTGGTTTTACACCCCGTATAGCTTGATCTTTTTGTTAACTGCAATAGACTGAGCCGCCATTGGGCATCAGTAAAAGTTAAAAATGTTGGATTTAAATAAAGAACAGTCACACTGGTTTTCTAATCAAGTTGTTGATTGGTATCACCTTCATGGGCGTAAAACACTCCCGTGGCAGCTAGGTAAAACACCTTATAAAGTGTGGGTGTCTGAAGTGATGTTGCAGCAAACCCAAGTTATTACTGTTATTCCATACTTTGAAAAGTTTATGCAAAGCTTTCCAGATATTATCGCTTTAGCTGATGCGGATGAAGATTTAGTACTGCATCACTGGACCGGCTTAGGGTATTACGCTCGTGCGCGTAACTTACACAAAACAGCTAAAATAGTGCGTGACAAATACCAAGGTGAGTTTCCGAAAACACTCGATGAAGTAATGGATTTACCTGGAATAGGGCGCTCTACTGCAGGGGCTGTTTTATCATTGTCGCTTGGGCAGCATCACCCTATTTTAGATGGGAACGTGAAGCGAGTTTTAGCGCGCTATTTTATGATTGAGGGCTGGTACGGCGTTAAAAAAGTCGAAAACCAGCTTTGGCATTTATCAGAGCAGTTAACGCCTAAAGATAATGTTACTGAGTTTAATCAAGCTATGATGGATTTAGGGTCTAGCGTTTGCTCACGCAGCCGGTTTGATTGCGAGGCTTGCCCATTAAACTCAGGCTGTGGTGCTTTTAATACAGGTAAAGTAAAAGAGTTTCCACATTCAAAACCTAAAAAAGCAGTTCCTAAAAAGAGTTGTCATCAGTTAATTATTCAGTGTGGTGATAAAGTGCTTATGGAAAAACGTCCTAACAGCGGTATTTGGGGCGGATTGTTTGGCTTTTTTGAATTTAATGAGTACGAAGAGCTTCAAATGTTTTTAGCTCAGCAAGGCCTAGAGGCTAGTTTAGTAGAGCTTGAAGCGTTTATTCATGTGTTTTCACATTTTGAGCTGAGGATTAACCCGCATGTGCTCAATGTTAAGAAAACTCCTGATGTGGTAAACGATAAGCAATTAATCTGGTATCCGCTTGATCAATCAATAGAGGTTGGCCTAGCAGCACCAACTAAAAAGTTGGTTAAACAAATTACAGCAATAGTATAGAATAGCCCCATATTTAGCGTTAGAGAGAATCAATCATGGCACGTACAGTATTTTGTCAAAAGTTACAAAAAGAAGCCGAAGGGCTTGGCTTTCAGTTATACCCTGGTGAAATTGGTGAAAAGATTTTTAATAACATCTCTAAAGAAGCGTGGGCTCAGTGGCAACATAAACAAACAATGCTTATTAACGAAAAGCATTTAAATATGATGGACCCAGAACACCGCACATTTTTAGAAGAGCAAATGGTTGGTTTTTTGTTTGAAAACAAAGATGTAGAAATTGAAGGTTATCGACCGCCTGAAAAGTAATGTTTTAAACATAAGAAAAAGGGCTATTTAGCGTAATGCCGATCAGTTAAGAAAATGACCGGTTGACCGATCCAAACGATCATGCAAAATCCGTAGTTAGGAAACTAACTACGGATTTTTTGTGAATATAGAACAAGCACTGCAAGCAACACTT
>NZ_JADYXA010000090.1:0-1691 GCF_015864495.1 Pseudoalteromonas sp. SWYJZ98
ATCAATGGCAAACATGTTGCGGCCTATCAAGCCTTCCTCATCACATATCATCAGCACTTGCGTAAAAAGCGGCTCAATCTGTTCATGCATTTTAGCCACAAAACCCGCTATAGATGTGTAACAGATAAACTAGACAGCCACTCTAATTGAACAAACAAAATGTTGCCATTAAATTTAATTTGTAGGTTAATAATATATCTTTTATCGACAGGTTATTTTCATTTCATCCATCAAATAAGTCACTAGCGCTCTTAATCTAAATTGCACGCATGAAAATGGCTGCATGGTGCAGTTGTGATTTATTACTGAGTAGTTTACGTTTTATGCCAGTAGCTTTTCGCAGTTACTGATATTCGCTCGCCGCTTTCGCTTTAAGTTTTCACAATAACCTTCTTGTGAGGCTGGCCTGCCCACTGCGCCATGAAATACGCGCGTAAATTGGGTTGTAAGCTTTAACCAGTTCTCTGGAGATATATTCACCCTTTCCAGTAAAGGCAAATGTGTACTTTCAATATACCCTCGCTTGTCTTCTCGCATACAACGTCCTGTTAATTCAACAAGTTCAAGGTACGATTTAAGCTCAAACGGCAGCCCTTTTGGCATAATCTGACGTGGCATACCTGCAAAGCGAAGGAGTTGTTTTGGCTGCTTGCCTTCTTTTGCGCATATTAAGCGTACTTGAGCGCTGGTATGGTCTGACTCTTCTGGCGTTTTAGCCATTTTGGCTCTAATCGGGTTTAAATCGACATACGCCATACAGGCGGCAAGTGCGGCTTCATCAAGCAGTGCTTGTGAGCTAAATCGCCCCTCCCAAAACCTGCCGGTACAGTTATCTTCCTTATTTGCTCTGCGAGCAATATCTTCATTTAACAACCGCATAAACCAGCTAATACTTGATAGACGCTCTCGATATTCCTTTACTGTTTGATTAAAAAAAATAAGTTCAACTTTACTTAGCTTTTCACCCTGTACATATTTTTGCGTTAACAATGTGCCTTTACAGAGTTTATGCCAGCGAATAACAATCGCTTTATCATTCAGCCTATTCGCTTTCTTATCATCAACATACAAGACTAAATGTGTATGATTACTCATTACGGCATAAGCACATACATCAATACAAAATGTCTTGGCTAACTCAAGCAGTTTGTCTTCAACCCAGCCCCTACGATGCTCGTAAGATTTGCCTGTAAAACGGTCTTCGCCACATAAAAATGCACGGCGTACGCAACGTGAAATACAGTGGTAGTACTTTGTATCAACCAAACTTACTTGACGCTTTCTTGCGATTGCCATAAAACACCCTGCTTATTTTTTACACTAAATAAAGGCTAGTCTTTAACTTCTAAAAGTGCAAAATTTAAAGTGGGTGTCTTGTTTATTTCTGTCTATTAGATCACAGCGAACAGATGGATTCAAGGTTAAAAAGCAACCAACCAAGAATAGTTGGATACGTTCCTAAAAAGAGTAATTCTACAGCCTCAACGCCCATTTAAGGGGCTGATAATTGTTTGCTAAAATGTGTAGCGAAGCGAAACCGAGCAAACTGTTAGCAGTCCCGCTTTAAATTCTTGTGTACGCCCGACATGGGCATTGACTTATGAGGTGAAAGTCCTCTGTAGGAAGATCACCGTTTAAATAACACACTGTTATTAAACGATAACTACTAGCGAATGGCAAGGGCTAAATCG
>NZ_JADYXA010000091.1:0-1665 GCF_015864495.1 Pseudoalteromonas sp. SWYJZ98
GGTGCAACTGGTGCCACTGGCGGCACAGGCCCCACGGGAGCAACCGGGGCCACGGGTGGTGCTGGTGATGTGGCTGCGCTGATTCACGCCGCCACCAGCAAAGCAACCCCGGTCGATGCCGATGAACTGGGCATTGTTGACAGCGCTGCGTCCAACGTCCTCAAAAAGCTGACGTTTGCGAATCTCGCGGCGTGGGTGCGTGGGATCGCGCTCACAGGGTTGAGCACTGCGACGAACGCGGTGATCACTGCTGCAGACACGGTGCTGGTTGCTCTGGGCAAGCTGCAAGCGCAGGTCAACGAGCTGGACACCAAAAAGTTAGATAATACCGGTGGTGATATTGCAGGCAATGTAAATTTCTCGGGAACTGGTAGGCGTATTACTGCGGATTTCAGTAACGCGACCGTTGCGAGCCGAGCGATGTTTCAGACGAGTACGACTAACGGCGCTACGGTATTGGGGGCGATGCCAAGTGGGGCCGGTGGTTATTCAGAGTATTCACTTTACAACGGACCCGACCCGACAAACGCAGCTAAATTTGATTTTTCCATAAGCGGCAGTACCGCGCGGCTGCGCTCTACAGCCATAGGAACGGGCGCATCGCTCCCGATAAATATTGAAACTCCAGGCGGGACTACGCTTCATTTGGGGACGAATGGTGATGTGCTCGCGCTGCGTGGCGCGCTGGGTTACGGCACGGGAGCAGGAGGTACAGTTACTCAAGCAACCAGCAAAACCACCGGCGTGACACTTAACAAACCTAACGGGCAGATAACTATGAACAGTTCTGCATTATCGGCAGGCGCGGCTGTGGTCTTTAGCGTGAGTAATTCATACGCCTTATCCACAAGTTTAATTGATGTTTGCGGGGGATACAACTCCGGTGCCCCTGATCCATCTAATTATAGGATTGAACTTAATTGGTCTGGAAACGGGGTTTTTAGTGTAAGAGTGACAAATATATCCACCGGCACACTTTCAGAGGAGCTTGTAATCAATTTCCAATTAAGGACAGGTTCTACATCATGATTATCAAACAACCAATCCGCTACGAAAACGACCCCGCGACCCTCGAAGCAACATGGGTTGATGCAAGCGGCGCGGTCATCAAGTGCCACGCCTANCCCCGCGACCCTCGAAGCAACATGGGTTGATGCAAGCGGCGCGGTCATCAAGTGCCACGCCTACAGCAACGGCCAAATGGACATGCTACGCGCAGACCTTGGCGCTGACGCCCCGCAGTACGAGGCACTACTCGCCCAGGTCGAGGCCGAATATGTGCCGCCTGAACCACCAACGCTTGCAGAGCGTCAGGCTGAAATCGTCGCGCGCATCCAAGCGCTGGAAGACCAGCACCTAATGCCGCGCATCACCCGCGAAACGATCATCGCGCTGGCTGAAGAACGCGCGGTTGCCATGGGGCTGACCATTGAGTATCTGCGTGCCAAGAACAAGGGCTACGCGGGTCTGAAAACCCTGGACGAACAGAGCGCAGCACTCAGGAGCCAACTGCCATGAGCCACCTCCTATTTTTCCCCGTCTACGCCTTCCTCCTGCTCTACGCACTGTGGGTGTTTTTCCTCGCGGTCATGTCGCTCAAGCGCGCCAAGGACGCCGGCACGCTGACCTTTTGGAACAAAATGTTCGGATACCCAGTGCTGTTCG
>NZ_JADYXA010000092.1:0-1439 GCF_015864495.1 Pseudoalteromonas sp. SWYJZ98
CACATAACGAGCCTGTAGATTTACTCGTTTTTTTATTTGTTTTTTATTGATAAACAAACCATAGCTGAGTTCCTATTTTGGTTCAATCGATTACTTATTTTATGCAGAATATAAAGTGGGTGTTTGATGTTGTTTTAATTGGTATTTTGGAAGCTATTACTGGTGTTTAAGTGGCTTTATTTTAGGTTAAAAGGGCTTCCCCTTCTTAATGCATCGTGTTTTGCAGTTTTTCTATATTATGAACAAGGCAATACAGTTGCCACTGCGCATTCACTTTCGCTTGACCCCGTAAGGTCAACTTATTCATGCCTTTATTCACTGTAATGTTGCCAAACACCGGCTCAATACAACCAAGTCGTTTACTGTATTGTCGTCGACCTATCGGGCTGTCTATTTTTACTTTCATTTTGTCTACATAGCTCAGCTTTTTGCGTGATTCATTATTGATAAACTGCACTTGTCGCCCTGTTTTAATGGGCGGCTTTCGCATGCATTGTTGCTGTAGCGGACACGTTTTACAGTCTTTTAAGTAACCGCAGAACCGGGTGTATTTTTGGTTATGGCTGTTTACATTTATACCGCTTCGCCACATGGCATTGCCTGCAGGGCAGCGGCATGTTTGGGTTGCTTCATCATAATGAAAATCATCTGAGGTAAATAGTCGTGGTTTGCCTTTACTGCGTTTTAATCTGCGCTTTTCTTGCTCCGTTTCGTATGTTTCGCTGGCTTTAAACAGCGGGTTTCTTTTTCTAAATTGGTTATCCGCAATGTAGGTATCGAACCCGCTTTGTGCCATAAATTCAAGATTCACTTCGCTGTTAAACCCACTGTCTGCAGTGAATTTAATCGTGGGTTCATCTGCCCGTTTTTCTGTATTGAGTTTAGCAAGCTGCTGTTTTAATTGTGCAATGGCTGGCTGTAAGGTTTGTTGTTCACCCACTGAACCCCACGCTTGAGCTTGCAGGATAATTTGGTGTTTATCATCGTTTATCGCGATGCCGTTGTAGCCTTGAATTGTCCCTTTTGAGGTCGTCATTTTCGCGCTGTCGGGGTCGGTGATATTACTTTTAACTGGCTTGCCTTTACTGCCTGTTTTTTCTTTGTGAGTGGCTAAAAACTCGGTGATTTTACCTGCACTTTTATCTAGCTTTTCTTTTTGTTTTAAATCCTGAGTTATCAATTCTTCGCCCAGCCCATCTTGTGATTGGTGGCGTTCAATAATACGTTTGCTTGCGCGTTCTAGTTTTGCTTTTTTGCGACCTAACTCATCGAATGTGCCACTCCACTCTTTACTCGCATTGGACTTTAATTTACACCCATCAATGGCAAACATGTTGCGGCCTATCAAGCCTTCCTCATCACATATCATCAGCACTTGCGTAAAAAGCGGCTCAATCTGTTCATGCATTTTAGCCACAAAACCCGCTATAGATGTGTAA
>NZ_JADYXA010000093.1:0-1373 GCF_015864495.1 Pseudoalteromonas sp. SWYJZ98
ATACTTCCAGGAAAAGCCTCTAAGCTTCAGATTATATGGAATCGTACCCCAAACCGACACAGGTGGTCAGGTAGAGAATACTAAGGCGCTTGAGAGAACTCGGGTGAAGGAACTAGGCAAAATCGTACCGTAACTTCGGGAGAAGGTACGCTCCTATCTGTGATGAGACTTGCTCTCTAAGCGGACGGGAGCCGCAGTGACCAGGTGGCTGGGACTGTTTATTAAAAACACAGCACTGTGCAAAATCGCAAGATGACGTATACGGTGTGACACCTGCCCGGTGCCGGAAGGTTAATTGATGGGGTTATCCTTAGGGAGAAGCTCTTGATCGAAGCCCCGGTAAACGGCGGCCGTAACTATAACGGTCCTAAGGTAGCGAAATTCCTTGTCGGGTAAGTTCCGACCTGCACGAATGGTGTAACCATGGCCACGCTGTCTCCACCCGAGACTCAGTGAAATTGAAATCGCAGTGAAGATGCTGTGTACCCGCGGCTAGACGGAAAGACCCCGTGAACCTTTACTACAGCTTGGCACTGAACATTGAACCTACATGTGTAGGATAGGTGGGAGACTTTGAAGCAGCGACGCTAGTTGTTGTGGAGTCGTCCTTGAAATACCACCCTTGTAGTTTTGATGTTCTAACGTTGGCCCCTGAATCGGGGTTACGGACAGTGCCTGGTGGGTAGTTTGACTGGGGCGGTCTCCTCCTAAAGAGTAACGGAGGAGCACGAAGGTTGGCTAAGTACGGTCGGACATCGTACGGTTAGTGTAATGGTAGAAGCCAGCTTAACTGCGAGACAGACACGTCGAGCAGGTACGAAAGTAGGTCATAGTGATCCGGTGGTTCTGAATGGAAGGGCCATCGCTCAACGGATAAAAGGTACTCCGGGGATAACAGGCTGATACCGCCCAAGAGTTCATATCGACGGCGGTGTTTGGCACCTCGATGTCGGCTCATCACATCCTGGGGCTGAAGTCGGTCCCAAGGGTATGGCTGTTCGCCATTTAAAGTGGTACGCGAGCTGGGTTTAGAACGTCGTGAGACAGTTCGGTCCCTATCTGCCGTGGGCGTTTGAGAATTGAGAGGGGTTGCTCCTAGTACGAGAGGACCGGAGTGAACGAACCGCTGGTGTTCGGGTTGTCATGCCAATGGCATTGCCCGGTAGCTACGTTCGGAACTGATAAGCGCTGAAAGCATCTAAGCGCGAAGCAGGCCTCGAGATGAGTTCTCACTAGACTTTTAAAGTCTCTGAAGGGCCGTTGAAGACTACAACGTTGATAGGCAAGATGTGGAAGTGGTGTGAGCCATTAAGCTAACTTGTACTAATTACCCGTGAGGCTTAACCATACAACGCCAAACGCGTTTTATGCGA
>NZ_JADYXA010000094.1:0-1342 GCF_015864495.1 Pseudoalteromonas sp. SWYJZ98
ACCCCAGCCAGCACCCCCGGCAGACAGCCAGCCGTCCAGCTTTGGAAGCCCTGAACTGCAGGCGATGATTCTTGCGCGCTGCGCGGAGAAGGACAAGGCAGACAGCGTGCTGGAGGATGCGGCGCGGTGGTTTTCCGAGCGCGACAACGTGCTGCACTCATTCTGGGTGCTTTTGGGTGAAGCAGAAACCCAAGCGGACAACGACAACAACCCACTGCTGAAACACCAAGTCGAAGGGTTCTATCGCCAGTGGAACGCACTAAACGGAAGCGCGCTGGAGCCCCGCTGGGTGACTCGCGCAGCCCGCAAGCAAGGGGGCGCCCAATGACCATCGCGGCAAAAGGCGCCGTGCGAAAAGCCGTCGTCAGCACCTTGGAGCGCATCGGCCGGGGCTCGTGCGCGGAGATCGAGCGGCGTAGTGACATCGCCGACGGCGGTTCTCGTGCCGCGCTGTGGGCCTTGCACAAGGATGACCTGGCGCACATCACCGCATGGGAGCGCTCGACGGAGAAGTCGGCACCCGCCGCCGTGTGGGTGCTGGGCCCCGGGCAGAACGCGCCTCGGCCCGCGCCGAAGCCTCGCGCCTCTCGTGGGTACGTGGCGAAGTACAGTCCGTTCTCGGACGGTGAGCGTACCGTTGATCTGCCGATGGACTACCCGGTAAAGTCGGTGTTTGTTGGTGGGGTGAACCCCTGGACTGGAGGTGTTGCGTGAACTGGGTCTTCGTTTTCATCGCGTTCACGGCCCAAGGCGCCGTGGTCGAGAAGGTGCACATGGACAGCGCGAGCATCTGCGCGGCCTACGGCTAGGGGTACTCGTCCAGGGTGGAGTTGCGGGTCGCCCATGTGCAGGTGGCCCAATGCGTGTCGCTGCGCAGCGGTGCGGTGATCCCCGTGGGGCCGGTGGGTAAGCGGCCTGTTGGGAAAGGGTTGGTATGAGCACACCTCCGTGGGGCTCATTGGGGTGACGTAAGACTATCGCAGAGTTTAGGTGTACGCAACAGTTTTTTCGCGTTGGCCGATGGGTGGTTGTGAGCGATTGCGCAATAAGCTAGAATTTGCGCATGTGCGAAATAACTTTATCACCCTGCCCCTTCTGCGGGGGTGCGCCTTCCGAACGGCTGGGCCACAACCCTGGCGGTGGTTTCGGCCCTGACCCAGTGGACGTCTTCTCGGTCTGCTGTAACCCCTGCGGTGTGCGCTTTGTCGTGTCCAACTGGCCGGGCCACGTCACCGAAGACCAAAAGGCGGCCGTCCGCGCGAAGTGGAACCATCGTGCACAAACACAGAAAGACCCTTCCTAATGGCCCGCAAGAACACCCCGAAGACACCCCTGCTGGCCG
>NZ_JADYXA010000095.1:0-1211 GCF_015864495.1 Pseudoalteromonas sp. SWYJZ98
AGGGCGTGCATCTGTGAAAGTGTTATGGAAAGGATGGCTTAAGTTACAAGCCATCCTGGAAGGCTACGATTTAGCAAAATCTCTTGAGTCAGACTTGTGATCAAGAGACAGCTAATTAGTGGGTTGTGTTTATTTGGCTAAATTTTAATTATTTGATTTTAGAGAGTAGTGCAGGATTTATTACGAGATTGCGTACGCCGTGGGCATGATCTTCATCAAAGGCGTTACTTTCACACCATTTACCAACACTGTTTATATCAACCTTTGCTACTTTTGGTTTAACTGACCATGTTACTTGGAAAGGAGAGCCTGCCTCATTGTAACCAGGGCCAGTGGTAGAGCCGGTATAAATAACTGCTTCACCAGTATTAGTAAGTGCATTCGCTGCTTGGTAATAGCCATTAACCGATGACACGTTACTTATTTGAGCAAAATCAAGTGCGTTAGCATCGTTTACTAATACATATACTTGAGCTTCAACACGTAGTTGCGGATTTTTAATCGAATCACTCAAACAACTACCCAGTGTAGGGCCAGGTTTAACCATTGCACTGCTATGAACATTGTGAACTTCAATAGTGTCGCCGACTGAGAGTGCGCCGTGTTCGCTTGGACAAATTTCAATTTTTGCTGGTTTACTTTCACCTTTAGTTAAAGAGCCTGAATATAAGTAGCCACTATGAAAACCTTTTCCATTACCATTTCCTGCATATTTGCTAAATTCGCCACCGGCATGTTCAGCATTTTTATGAAAGTGTATATTACATAAGTTCATATTTGATGAAGTTGGGGCATGAGAGAAAACTGCCGTGTTTTCGCCTTTATAATTATCAATATTGCGTGGTGATTGTGGCCCAAAACCTTTATTAGCGGTGTTTTTAGCAAGCGCTGCACGCTGTATTTTTATTATGTCGTCATTTACTATTTCGTGGTTAGCTTTAGCTAGTGTATTAAAAGACAGGATGGTGATTACAGCAGAAATTACACTTATTTGTGTTTTGATTGTCATTGAGTCAGTGCCTTTAAATTATATTTTGCATAACAATTAAGTTAACAGATCTTGCTTTTTGTCAAATAATCCTAAAATAAATGTAACTATTCACCAAGACAAATTATTTTCTAAGGATCTTTTTTAGCTATTGACTGATCCTGCCAGTATGCCAAGCTAGAGCTATTACCCTATCGCTCTAGCTTTAATGAATTTAAACAGC
>NZ_JADYXA010000096.1:0-1140 GCF_015864495.1 Pseudoalteromonas sp. SWYJZ98
GCAGACATCGACAATCTAAACGCGGCCATTGCGGCTGGCGTTCGATCCGTCACCCTCGGCGGGCAGACGGTCATTTACGGAACGCCGGAGTCGCTGATCCAGGCCCGGGACGACATGAAGAAGGAACTGGCCGCACAAAGCCCGCAGCGCCCCCGCCAGTCCTATGCGTTCTACGCAGGTCGAGGGTACGACTGATGGCTCGGTACAGCGCAAACGGCAAGTTGATCGGCCGACCACCCAAGAACCCCCAGCCTGAGCAGACTCCGGTCGCCCAGGCCGCACGCACGTTCACCAACCGCTACGACGCCGCAGGGCAGGGCCGCCGCCTCGCTGGCTGGACACCACCCTCCAGCGGCCCCAACACGGCCATGGCTGGCCTGCAGACGATCCGCAACCGCTCGCACGACGCGGTGCGCAACGACTGGAGCGCCAAGAGCGTCACCCAGAAGTGGGCCACCAACCTCGTCGGCATCGCCATCACGCCGNTGCGCAACGACTGGAGCGCCAAGAGCGTCACCCAGAAGTGGGCCACCAACCTCGTCGGCATCGCCATCACGCCGCGCTTCAAGCGCATCACCAGCAAGACACGCAAGCAGGAACTGACGGACCTGTGGAACGACTTCGTGAAGAAGGCAGACGCCGACTGCGTGCTCGACGGCTACGGCCAGCAGACCCTGGCCGTGAAGTCGTGGCTGGCCGCCGGTGAGGTGTTCGCCCGCCGTCGTGCCCGGTTCCTTGACGAAGACGGCCTCGCGGTGCCCATGCAGGTGCAACTGCTGGAGGCCGACATGGTGCCGCTCATGGACGCGGACCAGTGGAAGGGCCTGCCTGTCGGCCACGTCATCCGCTCCGGCATCGAGTTGAACAAGCGCGGCAAGCGCGTGGCGTACTGGGTTTACAAACAGCACCCGGGCGACAAGGGGTTCATGGGCGTGATGGACCCCGACGCGCTGGTGCGCGTGGCGGCATCAGACATGATCCACATGTTCGAGCCCGACCGTCCCGGTGCCCTGCGCGGCGTGCCCACCATGGCCTCGGTGCTGGTCAAGCAGCGCAACGCCGTGGACTACGAGGACGCGACGCTGGAGCGCCAGAAGCTGGCGAACCTGTTCGTCGCCACGATCTCGCGCACGCTGCCCC
>NZ_JADYXA010000097.1:0-1105 GCF_015864495.1 Pseudoalteromonas sp. SWYJZ98
CCAGTAAGACCTTTACCAGCCTGAAGTTCAGCTAATGCTTTGTTGAAATCGAAAGATTGAGTCATGTGTCACTCCTGTTTTCTTAATAATACTGAAATGACACAGATTTCTAAACACTACCCGGACACGCAACGCTTGGCTCGTGTTCGTTCCTCACAGAATATAGCCAAGCATTACTTGGCCTCTTAGCGAGGCGTTGAGGCTGTTGAATTACTCTTTTTTAAGAAAAACAGCCAGTTTTATGGGTTCCAAATGCATTAACTTATGCTTTAAAAACGCTTAGAGTTAATTACAGGAACTCGTTTTTAATTGAATTTGGCTGTTGGAGTTATTCTACAGTCTCGTTAGTTTAAAGGAGAACCTGTGGAAGAATTTTGGACAAAACTTGAGAAAAACCCTCGGTTTTTTACTTTCTTTTGGGGGGCTTTAGGCTCATTTGCGGTTTGGCTGATTGTTGAGCACTCAGGTTCGATTCTGCTTTATCTTGGAACGGGCGTATTAGGGTTTTTAACGGATTATATTGATAGTAGATACGCCAGAACAGCAGTTTTACAGAGTACTACGTACTCATATTTTATTTTAAGTCTAATTTTCGTCATTGTTGCGGTCGGCTGGGGAGGAATATCGTCAAAGATATCCACCAGCTTAAAAGGACCGAAAGAAGAAAAAAACGAAAGTGAGGTCAAACCAATTCCAAAGTGGGTTCCTTACGGGTTCCTATTCGTCAAATTATTGGTCTGGTTTTATCTTTTGCTCGCTCTATTATTTCTTGCGGGCGAATCTATCGTATTAAATGCTACATCTGATTTTAAACAGCACGTTCGGATAGTGGCACCTTATATTACAGACCAAGAGGAAGAGGTTATTCTCTCTGAATGGTCTCAGATGGACTCTTTGGAAGACTACAATAATATATATAAAAAACTTATACCTATCGCCAAAGAACATGAGTTGGTGTTAAAGCGTAATCAGAATTACTAAAACTAATCGGGTAGCCGGAGGTCTCTAACCTCCAGCCCCCACACCACCCATCATGCGGGTCCGCAATGGGCGGTTCATCTCCCGTAATGAATATTGATCCAAATATCTTTCAATGACACTAAAC
>NZ_JADYXA010000098.1:0-1055 GCF_015864495.1 Pseudoalteromonas sp. SWYJZ98
GCATCAACAACTTCATCACCGTAGTGACTCGTCTCGTGTCTCAGTCTTAATAGCAACCCGGATTTACCTAAGTCGCCAACCTACTCACTTTCACATGGACTACCAACGCCATGCTTGTTTAGCCTGCTCCGTCCCCCCATCGCAATTATATCGAGTACAGAAATATTAATCTGTTTCCCATCGACTACGCCTTTCGGCCTCGCCTTAGGGGTCGACTTACCCTACCCTGAT
The DNA here is from genome assembly GCF_015864495.1 of Pseudoalteromonas sp. SWYJZ98. NCBI lineage: Bacteria > Pseudomonadati > Pseudomonadota > Gammaproteobacteria > Alteromonadales > Pseudoalteromonadaceae > Pseudoalteromonas > Pseudoalteromonas sp. SWYJZ98. The sequence continues at coordinate 232 of NZ_JADYXA010000098.1, forward strand.
TAACATGGGATAGGAACCCTTGGTCTTCCGGCGTGGGAGTTTTTCACTCCCATTATCGTTACTCATGTCAGCATTCGCACTTCTGATACGTCCAGCATACCTCCCGGTACACCTTCAACCGCTTACAGAACGCTCCCCTACCACTCAGAATAAATTCTGAATCCGCAGCTTCGGTGCATAGTTTAGCCCCGTTACATCTTCCGCGCAGACCGACTCGACCAGTGAGCTATTACGCTTTCTTTAAAGGATGGCTGCTTCTAAGCCAACCTCCTGGCTGTCTGGGCCTTTCCACATCGTTTCCCACTTAACTATGACTTTGGGACCTTAGCTGGCGGTCTGGGTTGTTTCCCTCTTCACGACGGACGTTAGCACCCGCCGTGTGTCTCCCGGATATTACTTTACGGTATTCGGAGTTTGCAAAGGGTTGGTAAGTCGGGATGACCCCCTAGCCTTAACAGTGCTCTACCCCCGTAAGTATTCGTCCGAGGCTCTACCTAAATAGATTTCGGGGAGAACCAGCTATCTCCCGGTTTGATTAGCCTTTCACTCCTAGCCACAGGTCATCCCCTAACTTTTCAACGTTAGTGGGTTCGGTCCTCCAGTTGATGTTACTCAACCTTCAACCTGCCCATGGCTAGATCACCGGGTTTCGGGTCTATACCTTGCAACTAGTCGCCCAGTTAAGACTCGGTTTCCCTACGGCTACCCTATTCGGTTAACCTCGCTACAAAATATAAGTCGCTGACCCATTATACAAAAGGTACGCAGTCACCCAACAAGTGGGCTCCTACTGCTTGTACGTACACGGTTTCAGGTTCTATTTC
>NZ_JADYXA010000099.1:0-1016 GCF_015864495.1 Pseudoalteromonas sp. SWYJZ98
GCCGGAGATTCCGTTGCGCACATGAAAGTGCACCGCCTCGTTGCTGCCGCTTTTCTTGGCGATAGCCAAGAAGCGACTGTGAATCACAAGAACGGAATTCGTCACGACAACGCGCTCGGCAACCTGGAGTGGATGACACATCTGGAAAACTTGGAGCACGCTCGTACTGTCCTCGGCACTCGGTCAGGCCAAAAGAACCCCATCGTTGGAACCCACGCGGTTACCGGCGACAAGATTGGTTTCTTGACGGTGGTGGCAGCTTGGCGCGCAGGCTTCAATCGCACCCGCATGCATTTAGCGTTGCGCGATGCTAGTCGTGTCTATCAAGGCTATAAGTGGGAGTACGCATGACATACCATGCCCGTCTTTCTCCGTCGAGCGCCGCAAGATGGACGAGCTGCACCGCGTCCGTGGGTGCCCAGGAGGGTGTCCCGAACGAGGGCAACGAGGCCGCGCGCCGGGGGACCGCCTGCCACCAGATGCTCGAAGAGATGCTGTTGGACCCGAGCATCGACCCGCAGAGCTATCTGGGGCGAAATCTGGTGTTCTTGGAAGGCCGCGAAGTCTGGGTGAACCCGGGTTGCGCGGGGCCGCTCTCGAAAGAGATCGTAACCATCGACCAAGAGCTGATCGACATCTCGACCACGGCTGTGAACTACGTGCGTGAGCGCGCAGCCCTCACCGGCGCCGAGATGCTTGTGGAGCGCGCCGTCCCCATCGGTCAGTTCACCGGCGAGGAAGGTGCCACCGGCCGCACGGACGTGACCTTGATCTACGGCACCACGGTGGAGGTCATCGACCTCAAGGGCGGCCGTGGCCGCGTGGATGCCTACGACGTGATCGTGCCTGCCACCACGGACATGATCACCGGCAAGCCCGTACCCGAAGTGGTGCGCGCCAACCTGCAGATGGCAGGCTATGCGCTGGGGACCATTGAGGAACTTGGCCTGCTCTACGACATCCGCGACGTGGTGATGACCATTGTGCAGCCTGCCATCGGCCACCTCAGCACCTAC